>DASPTT010000055.1:0-4204 GCA_035623275.1 Acidimicrobiales bacterium | reverse complement strand
GCCCGTGCCCATTGCCGAACGTCCCGAGTTCCAAGCTGCGTTGTCTGAACACGACGGCGAGAAAGCGCTGGCGTTGGGCGTTTCGTGGACCTCCAAGCTCCTCGAACGAGCGGGTGCACTCGTCATGGCCGCCTACGAGTCGGCCGGTGCCGATGAAGCGTTGCGCGAGGCCGCGATGCAAGGGGAGCGAGCCAGAGCCCAGGACTTGTCGTTGATTGCTGAGGCCCTCCAGGCCCACGGTGCCTTACGTCCTGACCTCAGCGCGGAAGAGGCCACGGACATCCTCCTCGTCCTGATCTCACCGCAGGCGCACCAGATGCTTCGGAGAGATCGACAACGAAGCATGGCTCGCTACCAGAGCACCGTTCTCAAGGTGCTCGAGCGGGCCCTTCTTCGTGAGTAAGACACAAGATGATGCCTTCGTGTGTATCTGAATGGGCGGGCATCCGAGATGTGCCGGGGGATCGCACCTCGGCCTGGCTGCCCCCGCCCGCAAACGTCACCTCGGGGACGTTTGCGGTCGCTTCCAGCCCCCTGGCCAGGCCGGGGGCTGTATCTGAGGAAGCGATCCTCCCGGCAAAGTCGGACGGGTTGCTCGGGGGGTATCCAAGTCAAGCCGACGGGGTCGTCGGCCCCGATTTGCCGCAGCGGGAGCGGCATGGTGGGTTTGGTGTCGATGAGACGGCCGAAGCACCTGGCAGAAGCGCAAGGGCGGAAGACGTGATCCCGCTACATCATCGGATGGCCGCTGTCATCGGACTCGCCGCTCTTGCCGTAGGGACCGTCAGTTGCAATGGAGGGACCACGACGACCTACAACGGGCCTGCCGACGAGGTGAGGGCCGCCACCGTCGGAAGCCTGGGTGAGATCCTGGTCGACGGTCAGGGCTACACGCTCTACATCCTGGTGCCTGACAACCGCTCTGGGCACTCGACCTGCTTCGACACCTGCGCCGCTGAGTGGCCGCCGATGACGTTGTCCTCGGGAACCGCGGCACCGGTCGCAGGACCAGGCATCAAGCCTGCCCTACTCGGCCTGACCGATCGGGGTGGCGGCCTGGAGCAAGTCACCTACAACGGCTGGCCGCTCTACCGTTGGCCCAACGACTCCTCGCCCGGAATGGCCACGGGCCAGGGCGTCAACGACCAGAACGGCCTTTGGTATGTGCTGAGCCCGGCAGGCACCGTGGTGCGATAGTCCGGTGTGACCATCCGGCATCTGGGAGATGCCGGTCGAGTCATGTATTGGACTGGACCAGGCTGGAAGTGCCTGATCCTTCGCCCCCGGCCTGGGGGCGGGGGTGCTCGGTAACGCTCCGAGCCGCGATGCCAGGGCGGACTGACCCTCCGAGCCCCTGGTACTGGCCCTGACCAGGCCAGGCGACCACCGGCAGATTCGGACGGTTAGCCACCGCTTGCTTCGAGACCTGAGCCCGAGGTCTAGGGCTAGGGCAGGGGGTGTCCCTCTTGGACCACACTTGAGACGTGGACGAGCCCGTCACCCGCTACGCAATGAGCGGCGATCTCAATATCGCCTACCAGATATTTGGGGACGGGCCATTCGATCTGGTCTACGCCCCGGGATTCATCTCCCACGTGGAGATGAACTGGGAGTTGGCCTACTGGCGCAACATCTTCGAGC
Source organism: Acidimicrobiales bacterium (assembly GCA_035623275.1). Lineage (GTDB taxonomy): Bacteria > Actinomycetota > Acidimicrobiia > Acidimicrobiales > UBA8190 > DASPTT01. Next base: position 2,563 of record DASPTT010000055.1, on the reverse strand, counting down.
GTCTGGCACGGTTCAGCCGCGTGATCGTCTTCGATAAGCGCGGCACGGGGCTCTCGGACCGGGTCGGTAGCTGGCCGACCTTCGAGGAGCGGATGGACGACATCCGAGCGGTCATGGACGCCGCGCGAATCGAACGAGCGGCCCTCCTCGGTGTCTCGGAGGGCGGCCCGATGTGCATGCTGTTTGCGGCCCTGTATCCCGAGCGCACCCAGGCGCTCGTGCTGCGGGGCACCGGGCCACGGATGATGGTCGGTCCAGACTGGCCATGGGGATGGTCCAAGGAGTTGGTCACGCCTATGATCGAAGCCGCCGAACAGAACTGGGGCACCGGGACCGTCTTGTCCTACTTCGTCCAGGGGCTCGCCGACGACCCCCGCGGTCAGGAGCTCCCGGGACGCTTCGAGCGCTTCGCGGCCAGTCCCGGCGCCGCCCGCCAGCTCCTCGAGATGAACTTCGAGGTTGATGTGCGACAGGTCCTGCCAGCGATCAGTGCGCCGACGCTGGTGGTGCATCGAAGCGGTGATTACGTCATTCCCGTCGAAGCCGGCCGCTATTGCGCCCAGCACATCCCCAATGCCTCGCTCCTCGAGCTGCCCGGCGACTTCCATCTCAGCGCGCGCCCGCGCGAGGAGGACGAGGCTGCGGATGCCATTGAGCAGTTCCTCACGGGCACTCGCGTCGACCATGAGATCGACAGAGTCCTGGCCACCGTCTTGTTCACCGACATCGTAGGCTCGACCGAGCGAGCCGCAGCCCTCGGCGATCACGCGTGGCGCGACCTGCTCGATCGTCACGACCAAGCCACTCGACGTGCGATCGAGCGGTTCCAGGGTCGCGAGATAAAGGCCCTCGGCGACGGGTTCTTCGCCGCCTTCGACGGACCGGGGCGGGCCGTGCGCTGCGCACGGGCGATCACCGAGGAAGCGCGTCGCCTCGGCATCGAGGTTCGTTGTGGTCTGCACAGCGGGGAATGCGAGGTGCGCGGGAGCGATCTGGCGGGAATCGCCGTGCACATCGGCGCCCGCATCGGCGCTCTTGCGGAACCGGGTGAAGTGCTCGCGTCGACAACCGTCAAGGATCTGGTCATCGGCTCCGGCATTTCGTTCCAAGATCGCGGCGTTCACTCGCTCAAAGGGGTCGCCGAACCCTGGCACCTCTACGGCGTTGTTGGCGCATGATGGTCGCCCAGGCTCAGACGCTGGTTCTCGGCGCGTCGGCTGCTGGCCTTGCCACATCGGCGCAGCTGCGCCGACGGGGTCGGCCCTTCGAGTTGCTGGAGGCAGAGGACGCCGTGGCTAGTGCATGGCGCCGGCACTACGACCGGCTGCACCTGCACACACCGAAGGCCTTCTCGGCCTTGCCCGGGCTTCGCATGCCTCGGGGCTGGCCGCGCTATGTGGCACGCCAGCAGGTGGTCGAGTACCTCGAGCAGTACCGGGAGCATTTCGATCTCCACCCGCGCTTCGGCCAGCGCGTGACCCGCCTCGAGCGGGTCGACGAGGGGTGGGTGGCCACAACGGATGACGGCATCTGGCGGTCGACCAACGTGGTGGTGGCCACCGGCCGCACGCGAGTGCCGGTCCGTCCGACATGGCCGGGCATGGAGGACTACGAGGGCGAGGTGCTGCACTCCAGCGAATACCGCAACGGCGACCCATGGATAGGCAAGCCCGTGCTGGTGGTGGGCTTCGGCAACTCGGCCTGCGAGCAGGCCCTGGATTTGGTCGAACGAGGGGCAGTCGCGCACCTGAGCGTGCGCTCCCCGGTCAACGTGCTGCCCCGTGACATCTTCCGCTTCGTGCCCGTGCTACCCCTCGGCATCGCCATGCGGCACCTCCCGTCGAAGGTCGCCGACGCGCTGGCCAGGCCGATGGTGCGCGCATCTGTCGGCGACATCACCAAAACGGGACTGCGGAAGCTTCCGTACGGTCCCAACACCCAGATCGCCCGTGATCACCACATACCGCTGCTCGACATCGGGACGATGAGGGCGATCAGGGACGGTCGCATCACCGTGCACGGCGGCGTGGAGCGATTCAGCGAACATGGTGTGGTCTTCCAAGATGACACCGAGCTCGCCGTCGATGCGGTGATCCTGGCGACGGGGTACCGGGCCGCCGTTGACGACTTCCTGGTCGCGTGGGAGGCGGTGTGTGACGAAGAGGGCACGCCGTTTGTTTCGGGCGGACCCACCGCGCTCCCGGGCCTGTACTTCTGTGGCATGTACGTGTCACCCGCTGGCATGCTGCGAGAGATCGGGATCGAGGCGACGCACATCGCGGATGCGATCGCAGAAGAGGCCGACGGCTCCCGCTGACCGGAGGCGTTCCCTTCGGCGCGATCGCGGCAATGAGATCGCGGCGGGCGGTGATGTCGCGGCGGCCCGCTTCTTACCATCCGAACATCTGTTCCCGATCGGAATGTGCCTCATTCATAGTTGGGGAGGACGCTGAACCCCGGTTCTAGCGTCTCGGGAGTCTGGCCAGTCGGCTCACGAAGTGCCTGCCACCTTCGGGTTGGCTTCCCTCCGAAGCGCTGACTGGCTGGGCTCCCGGCCGCGACG
>DASPTT010000054.1:0-17126 GCA_035623275.1 Acidimicrobiales bacterium | reverse complement strand
GGGCGGCGACGGGCTCGCCGCCGCGCGGCTGGAGGTGGCCCGGCTCGAGGCCGCGCTCGACGAGCAGCGGCGCGCGGAGGCGGAGCGGGCCGTGTCGGCCGAGGAGACACGCCGGCAGCTGGCCGGCGAGTTCGCCGAGCTCTCGATCAAGGCGCTCGAGCAGAACAGCGAGCGCTTCCTCGAGCTCGCCGACTGCCGCCTGAAGGAGGCGAGCGTCGCCGCGACCGGCGACCTCGACAGCCGCAAGCAGGCGATCGAACAGCTGCTCGTGCCGCTGCGCGAGCAACTCGGGAGGTACGAAGAGGGTCTGCGCCTGCTCGAGCTCGACCGCCAACGCGCCTACAGCGGGCTCCACGAGCAGGTGCGCGCGCTCGGGGAGTCGCAGGAGAAGCTCCAGGCCGAGACCCGCAACCTCGTGACCGCCCTGCGCGCGCCGGCCACCCGGGGCCGCTGGGGCGAGATGCAGCTGCGGCGCGTCGTCGAGATGGCGGGGATGGTCGAGCACTGTGATTTCGCCGAGCAGGTGAGCGTGGAGGCCGACGAAGGGCGGCTCCGCCCCGACCTGGTCGTCCGGCTCCCCGGCGCCAAGCAGGTGGTGGTGGACGCCAAGGTGCCACTCCAGGCGTTCCTCGACGCCGGCGACGCCACCGATGAGGACGGCCGCAAGGCGCACCTGGCGGCGCACGCGCGCCATCTGCGCGCCCATGTCGACGCCCTGGCGAAGAAGGAGTACTGGCGCCAGTTCGACGACTCTCCGGCCTTCGTCGTCGCCTTTGTGCCCGGCGACCCGCTGCTGGCGGCCGCCCTGGAGCAGGACCCCTCGCTCCTCGAGCACGCGGTGGCCAACCACGTGCTGCTGGCCACGCCCACCACGCTGATCGCCCTGCTGCGGTCGGTCGCCTACGGATGGCAGCAGGAGGCCCTGACCGAGAACGCCCGTGAGGTGCAGCGCATGGGCCGTGACCTCTACCGGCGGATCGCCACCTTCGCCGAGCACCTGACGCGGGCGGGCAAGGGGCTCAACACCGCGGTCGACGCCTACAACAAGGCCGTGGGGTCCCTGGAGCGCACGGTCCTGCCCCAGGCGCGTCGGTTCCAGGAGCTGGGGCTGGTGGGCGCGGCCGACAAGGAGCTCGTCCACCTCGACCCGCTCGACGCCGCCCCGCGCGAGCTGCAGGCGCCCGAGCTCGTGCCCGGCCGCCCCGCGCTGAGCGCGGTGCCCTCGCCCGGCGACGGCGAGGGGGCGGTGGAGCCGGCCGACGCGCAGGACCCGGGTTTCGGGCAGCCGCCGGCCGCAGCCCGCTGAACGGGCAGGCTCAGCTGCCGGCACCCTTGAGGTGCTGGTCGAAGAAGGCGACGATCCTGGCGCGGGCGTCGACGGTGGCCGGCTCGTCGTAGCCGCTCCCGATGAGGGCCGAGGAGATCCTGAACATGACCGGGATCTTGTCGCCCGCGCCGCCGTGGTCGTTGAGGAAGGAGTGGCCCACCCCGGGGTATTCCTTCACGTCGTGGGGCACGCCGGCGCCGGTCAGCGCCGTGTCGAGCCGCGCTGCCGCACCCCGGAGGGAGCGGTCCTCGGCGCCGTAACTCGCCACCACCGGGCAGGCGCCGGTGAGGAAGTCCTCCGAGTAGGCCCGCTTCGGCGCGGCGCCGTAATTGACGCTCGACGCGTCGAAGCCGCGCCCGGACACGAGCATCAGGGCGAAGCCGCCGCCCATGCAGTAGCCGACGACCCCGGTCCGCCCGGTGCAGTCCGCCCGGTCCGCCAGCCAGCCCCGCGCCGCCTCGATGTCGTCGAACGAGCGGCCCCGGCCGTCACGCATGTCCCTGAAGGCCGCCCGGATGCACTTGACCAGCCGTCCCCAGTGCATGAGGTCCGGTGCCAACGCCAGATATCCCTCACCGGCGAGCCAGTCGGCCTGGTGGCGGAGGTCGTTGGTCATGCCGAAGGCGTCGTGGACGAGCACCACGCCCGGCCAGGGCCCGTCGCCGTCGGGCGTCGCCAGATAGCACGGCAGGTCGCCGCGCGGGCTCGACACGGTCACGTCGGTCATCTGGTCCTCCCGTCTCGGGGTCGGCCGCCCGCGTCCCCGGAGGCACCGGGTCCGGCCCGGACAACCTAGGTGATCGCGGACGCCGGCCCCGGGTCGATCAGCGCACCGGCCAGCTCGCGGGCCTCGGCCCGTGCCGCTTCGAGCGCCTCGCCGGTCATGACGTCCTCGAACGCCTCGCCGTCGGCCAGGAAGACCAGGACACCGGCCGTCAGGGGCCGGCCGGTGATGACGGCGAGGGCGTTGGCGTAGGCCGCGACCTGGAGGCGGTACGAGACGGCCACCTCGTCGCGCGCCGCGCCCGACACCCGGTCGGTCTTGTAGTCGACGACCACCAGCCCGCCGTCCTCCTCGACCACCAGGTCCACGAATCCCTCGAACACGCCGCCGGTGCCGGTGGCCGTCCCCACGTAGATCTCCTTGTGGTGCCGCCTCGTCCCCGCTCGGCGCACCACGGGAGAGGCCAGCGCCCGTTCGACCATGGCCGCCACCTCCTCGGCGCGCCCCTCGACGCCCACGGCGCGGGCCCGCTGGCGGGCCAGCGTGGCGGCCGGTGTCCCCGTGGCGTCCGTCCCCGTGGCGAGGTCGAGGGCGGCCAGCGTCCCGTGGACGGCGCGCCCCACGAGCAGCGGCTCGTCGCCGGCGCGCCAGGTGGCGTCTGCGGCGTCGGGCCGCCCGGGATCGCCGGGCGCCGCGGAGCCGGGGCGGCGCGCGCCGGCCGCGTGGGGCCGCGGGTGCTCCGGCACCGGCCGGCGGCGGTCGTGCGTCTCGGCGACGGCCGTGGCGGTGACGACGGGCCGGCGCCGCAACCGCGCCAACGCGTCGGCGCGCCGGCGCGCCCAGCGGTCGAGCTCCTCACGCCACTCGCCGCTGCTCGCCGGGCGATCGACGCCATCGGGCCGGGTCCCGCCAGCCCCGGCACCGGCGCCGGGCTCCGGCGCGACCTCGGGGGGCGCCGGCATTGTCATCGTGCGCCACAGGTTCGGGCACGTCTCGCCGATCTCGACGAGCTGGGCGCCCTGGCTGCGCTCGGACAGGCCGGTCCTGGTGCTGCCGTGGTGGACGCACAGCAGGAGGTGGTCCCGGGCCCGGGTCATGGCCACGTAGAGGAGCCGGAGCTGCTCGAGTGCGTCGAGCTCCTTCTCCCGAGCACCGGCTTGGGCGTAGCCGGGCGTGGCGATCTCGTGGCCGAAGGTCACCTCCAGGCCCTGGTGGCCGCCGTCCCACACCACCCGGGGCGCGACGTGGCCGCCCATGCCATCGCGCTCGAGGCCCATGACGAGCACCACCGGGAATTCGAGGCCTTTGGCAGCGTGGATGGTCATGATCCGCACGGCGTCGTCGTCGGGGTCCGGGGGCCCGACGCTGCCGCCCCGGCGGTCGCCCGCCTCCTGGATGGCGGCCCAGTGCAGGAAGGCGCGCAGGGTCCCGGCGTTGTTCTCGTCGAAACGCCGCGCCTGGTCCTGCAGCCAGCGCAGCCGGTGCCAGCGGTCGCGGGGCCGTCGATGGGCGAGGGCCAGCTCGAACGCGTGGGTGGCCTCCAGGGCGGCGGCCACCATGGCGGAGGGTTCCGACCACCAGCGGGTGCGGCGCAGGGACTCGAGCACACCCACGGCGCGGGCGACGGGGTGACCGTCGAGCCCGTCGGGCGCCGGTGCCCGCGGGTCCCAGGTGCCGCCGGCATCGTGCCAGGAGACGAGGTCGTCGTCGCCGCAGGCCAACCCGGGCGTGCGCAGTGCCCCGACGACGGCGACGGCGTCGGTCGGGTCGTCGACGGCGCGCAGCACGGCCAGCACGTCGCGCACCTCGTCGGAGCCCCACAGGAGCGCGCTCCCCTCGAGCCGGTAGGGGATGTCGAGCTCGTCGAGGGCCTCCGATAGCGGCGGCAGCGACGCGCGCGTGGGGATGAGGACCGCCATGTCGCCCCAGCGCGCCCGGCGCAGCGCGCCGTCGGCCGGGTCGGCAACCGTCCAGCCGCCCGCGACGACCTGGCCCAAGGCGCACGCGGCGTCGAGCGCGGCGCGTCTGCGGACCTCGGCTGCCGGGGCGTCGACCCGCTCCCCGAGCACCACGACGGGCACGGGGCCCGCTGCGGCCGCCTGCGTCGCCGGGCCCGGTACCGGGGCGCCGCCGCCGCCGCCGTGCCCTGCGTTGCCACCCGTCCCACCCCAGAGGTCGAAGGCGAGCTGGTGGGGCGCGGGCCGTCGGTCGGCGCCGGCCTCCTCGGCCGGCGCCGCCGGCAGGGGCTGGCGGCTGGGGAGGAGCTCCACATGGGCCGCCTGTCCGGGCGTATCGCCGTCGAAGAGCGCGGCGAACACGGTGTTGACGTAGTCGAGGATGCCGGGGACGGATCGGAAGTTGGTGTGCAGCTCGACGCGATCACCGACGCGGTCGACCGCGTGGTCGAACGTCGCGATGTCGGCGCGCCGGAACCGGTAGATGGCCTGCTTCGGGTCGCCCACGACGAACAGGGCCCCCGGGCGGGTGGCCCCTATGTCGTCCTCCCCGGCGCTCGCCGCCGCCAGGCGCGCCGCCAGCTCGACCTGGATCGGGTCGGAGTCCTGGAACTCGTCCACCAGGATGCGCCGGTAGCGCCGGCGCAGCGCCTCCGCGGCGTCGGGATGGTGCCGCAGGAGCCGCCGCGCCAGGACCAGGAGGTCGTGGAAGGTGACCCGGCCCTCGCGCCGGCGCTGGTCGGCGGCCTCCAGCGTGAACGCCACCAGGTGCCCGAGCAGTGCCTCGACCACCGATGCCCGCGCCCGGTCCAGGACGTCCATGCGTGCCACTTCCGCCTCGTCGCACCGGGCGCGCACCTGCGTCACCTGGCCCTGCCAGTTCTCCTTGTTCCCGTTGCGACAGGAGTAGCGCCTCGGCGCCCGCAGCAGCTGCAGGAGCGCGTGCTCGTCGCCCCCCGCGGCCTGCAGCCGCCGGTGGACCTTCGTCAGGGGGCCGTCGACATGGCGGAACAGGAGATCGTCGGCGTCGGTGCAGAGCGCGGCGCATTCGACCACGCGACCGAGCGCGGCGAGGACGGGCGCGGCGTCGACGGGCGCCAGCCCGGGGCCGGCGCCCGGCGCACCGAGCAGGCCGTCGTCGACCCGGTCCCAGTTGGCATGGAGCTCCAGCGCGACCGCCTCCAGGTCGCGGGGCTGGAGGCCGAGCACGAAGGCCCGCGCCAGCGTGGCCTCGGCCCGGGCATCGTCGAGCAGCGCGTCGGCGAACTGCGCCCAGCGGTCCTCGAAGGCGGCGACGTCGGCGACGTCGTCGAGGACCTCGAAGCCAGGTGGAAGCCCGACGGCGACGCAGTGCTCGACCAGCAGCCGCTGCGCGAAGGCGTGCAACGTGCAGATGGCGGCCTCGTCGACCTCACCGAGCGCCGCTCGCAGGTGAGGGTCGCCCGGTGTCGCATCTGCCCTGGACGCCAGCGCGTCGCGCAGGCGGACGCGAAGCTCGGCGGCCGCCGCCTCGGTGAAGGTGATGGCCGCCACCTCCCGCAGCGGCGCGCCGGCTGCCACGATCTCGAGGACGCGGCCCACGAGCTCGGTCGTCTTGCCCGTGCCCGCCCCCGCGACGACGACCAAGGAGGTGTCCAGCTCGGTGGCGATGCGCTCGCGGGCGCGCGCGTCGACCGACGCGGCGTCGGTGCCGACTTCGGTCGCCTCGGCGACGCCGTCCCGGTTCTGACCCTCGCCCGCGAGGAGGCTCGGCTCACCGCCGGTGAGCGTTGTCATCCGAGGTCCTCGACTTCGTCGGGCAGGAGGTCGGTCGAGATGGCGGTCTGCACGTCGTCGGGGACCGCCCCCTCCCGCAGCTCGACGACCGCTCGCACCAAGGGGTCCTCGCGCTTGCGGGTCCACTCGCGCTCGCGGGTCGTCGGGCACACCGGGTCGAACTCGCAATAGGTGCACGCGTCGAACCCGCGCCAGGACATCTGGCCCGGCACCCCGGGGAAGGCACCGGCGGCGACACCGGCCGCGATGGTGCCCACCACGGTGCGAAAGCGCCGCTCGACCGCGTCGGTGAGGGGCACGGCGTAGCGGGGCGCGTGGCGCTCGCCGGAGACCAGCCAGTAGCGGGCCAGGACCGGGCCCTCCCCGCCGAAGCGCGCCCGTGCGGCCATGGCGTAGAGCGGGAGCTGCAGCCTCGTCCCCCCGGCCAGGGGGTCCTTCGACAGCTTCGTCAGCCCCCCCTGGCGACCGGTCTTGTAGTCGGACACCACGAGCTGCCCGTCGGACGTCCGGTCCACCCGGTCGGCGCTGCCCCGGAACCGGACCTCGAGGCCGCCGGTGACGGGGACGACGATCGCGGGCTGCGCGCTCTCGCTGTCGATCCCGAAGGCGAGCTCGGCGGCCAGGGGCTGGAGGTCGCCCTCCTCGACGTAGAGCGTCCGCAGGTCGCGACGCATGGCCGCCTTCTCCAGCCGCCACAACAGCGGCTTTCCCCCGAGGCCGGCGGCGTCGGCCTCGGCGAAGCGCTCCTCGGCGATGGCCAGGAGCCGCTCGAGCGAACGCGGCACACCCGAGAGCCGCTCGAGCACGTAGGCCTCGAGCACGGCGTGCAACAGGGTGCCGCGCTCGATCGGTTCGATCGCCCACAGTTCTTCGGGCCTCGTCCGCCGCTCGATGCCGAGGACCCGGCCGAGAAGGTACCGGCGGGGACAGGCCGCGTAGGTCTCGAAGCGGGTGGCCGACACCGGCGCGTCCGGGTCGAAGGGCGTCACCGTCCCGATCCCGACTGCGCCGTCGAAGCGCGTGAAGGCCCGGCCACCGCGCCGGCGCACTGCCTCCAGCCCGACAGCCAGCCGGGGCTCGACCAGTGCGGCCGGGGCGTCGGCCGCGTCCCTTCCCGCGTCGACCTCGGCGGCGATGGCGCGCAGGACGCGCTCTCCACGCGTGGCCGCCGGGCCGGGCGACCGCAGGGATGCCGTGAACGACGCGCGCTCGATCCACGTCGTGGTCGCGCCGGTGAGCTCCTCCAGCCAGCGACTCGGGAGATGGGCGCGGCCGGTGCGGGGATCACTGCGCGGGAACGTGGCGACGCGGTCGACGGTGCCCGTGGCCAGCGCGGCCCGCAGCTCCTGATGGAGCGCGGCGCGCCGCATGGTCCGCGTCCGGAGCGCGCCCGATCGGTCCAGCGCGCACACGTCGTCGGGCAACAGCGCGTCCTCCGTCGGCATCCCGGGCACGTTGGCGTCGGCCAGACCCACGGCGAACGTCGAGGCGAACCGCATGCCGCGGACGTCGCGCAGGGGTCCGACGAACACGCCGTCGCCCACGCCGCCCGCATCGAGGTCCTGGGTGTCGAGCGTCGTGCGCTCGAGCTCGGCGCGCACCGCCCGGCGGAACGCGGCCGCGTCCGCGGGCCCGGAGACCGCGTCGAGGGCGGCGAGCCCGCGCAGCACGCCGCGGACCTGCTCGGCCGCGGTGACCTCGCCGGGGTCCCAGCCCGGTTCGTCGCCGCCCACCGGGAGGTAGTGGTCGAGCAGCGCCAGCGCCCAGCGAGTGTGCGCCTCCCAGGTGCGCACCGATGGTACGCACCGGATGATCAGCTCCTCGACGAACCGGGCCAACGCGGCGGCGGCATCAGCCTGGTGGCCGCCGGCGGCGGCCAGGCGGCCGAGCCGGTCGCGCCACTGGCCGGCGCCACGGACCACGCCGGCCTCGGCCGACACCGCGTCCCACCGGGTCGCGGGCACCGTCGCGTCGTCGGGCCCGACGCGGATCGGCGCGCACGCCAGCCACGCCACGAGCTCGTCGCGAGCCCAGCGTCCCTCCGCCAGCTCGAGCAGCCCCATCAGGCAGTGGCTGGTCATGGACCGGTCCAGTCGCTGCTGCTCCGGTCCGTTGACCGTCACCCCCGACGCCGCGAGCTGCTGGTGCACGATCCGGCCGTAGCCGAGGCCCGCGGGGTGGACCACGGCGTGCTGCCACAAGGCCGCGCCGTCCTCCAGACCCCGGAGGATCCCGTCGACGACGGCCCGCACCTCCTCGTCCGGGTCCGTGCACGAGGTCACCGTCGTGCACGCGGGCGTCCCGGGGGCGGGGGCGACGTGGCGGCCGCCGTTGCGGGCGGCAAGCGCATCGAGGACGGCGGACTCCGCCGGGGCGAGCTCGGGAAGATCGAAGCGCACGATCGGGCCGAGCGGGGCCGAGGCCGCCGGCGACCCGAGGGCCACGCCACGAGCCGCCGCCGCGAGGTCGCCCACATCGGCCAGTCCGTGCTCGTGGAGCCGGGCACGCACCGCGCCGGCGAGGTGGGACAACTCGCCCGCCAGGCCGCCGCGTCGCGCCAGCATCTCCAGGGTGTGCGCGTCGCCTCGGCGCAGCTCCGCCAGCGCCGACTGCAGCGCGGTCAGCGTCCTCGGATGCCCGACGACGCCGGCCAGCCGCCCACCCGAGGCCAGCGCCTCGGTACGGATCGCCTCGCTGTCGACCGCCACCGGGGCGAGGCGTTGGCCCCGGGCGGCCAGCGCCGGGATCCCCACGGCGCGCACCAGGCCGTCGACCGTGGTGCAGGTGACGTTGGCCACGCCGCCGTCCGAGGCGGCCAGGGCCCGGCGGGCGAACACGCTCGCGTAGCCCGAGGGGGCGACGACGGTGACGGCGGCCAGCGGGTCGCCGGCCTTGGCGCCGGTGACGGCGGCCGCCAGCTCGCCGAGCGCCCCTGTCGGCGCGTCTTGCGTCGCGCTGCCAACACCCATCCGGCCATGCTACGGCCGGGGTGTGTCGCCTCCGAGGGGCCCGCCGTCGTGCCGGGCCCGCCGTCGTGCCGGGCCTACAGGTGGACGGTGGCGTCGAGCGCGCGCGCCCACGGGTCGTGGATGCGGACCTGCTGGGCGACGTGGGCGGCCAGGCGCTCGGCCTGCATCCGGGAGATCGAAGCGTCGAGCCAGAGGTCGACGACCAGGCCCCCGGCGCGACGGCGCACCTCGACCACTCCCGACCGGCTGTCCGATCCCTGCCGGCGCAGCTCGTGCAGCAGCGCCTTGGCCGCGACCGCCGTGTGCTCGGCCATCGGCGCGTTCGCCATCTCGCGCACCGCGGCGACGGCATGGCGCCGGTCGGTCACCGTCACCGACGGCAGCATCGTCCCCTCCTCGACGTCGCCGACGAGCAGGGTCGGGACGCGCCGGCGCACCGCGCACCTCGCCCCTTCGCTCGGCGGCATCGGGAGGTCCTCCCGCCCGACGTCGACGCAGACGTCGACGGGTGACACGTCCAGTGGGCAGCGTCTGCCAGCGAGCGCGGCACAGCCGTACGCGTCGACGTTCGCACCGCAAGTGTGGACCTCGTGGCCCTCGGCCTCCAGGTCCCGGGCGATGGCCTTCGCGGGTGCACTGGTGAGGTCGGGAATGAGGACGTGCATCGTCGCCTCCGTGGCTGGTCCGGGACCGGTGCCGTCCCGTTCGGTTCTGGGCTCAGCCTCGCCGGAGGGGCCCGGGGCGACCAGGGTCCAAGGTCACCCTTCGGGTGACGCCGGTGGCCCGTAGGCGTGGGCCACGTGGAGCCGCCACCAGATGGCGAAGGTGTCCCGCAGCATCTCGAGCACCACCCTGGGCGAGATCGTGCTGTGGAACCGGCGCCCGATGCGCACGGGCGCCTCGATGAAGTCGACGAAGCCGTGCCGGCGTGCCAGGACGAGCAGCTCGAGGTCGAACGCGTAGCCGTGCTCCACCATCCAGGGCAGGACGGCCTCCAGGACGTCGCGTCGCAGGAGCTTGATCCCGGCCTGGGTGTCGCGGACCTGGAGACGGAACAGCAGTCGCACGAGCTGCTGGTAGCCCCATGAGTACAGGCGCCGCGCCAGAGGGTAGACGACCTCGGAGCGAGGGTGGCGCTTGCTGCCGAGCACGCCGTCGGGCTCGCGTTCCCTGGCCACCGCCAGGAAGTCTGCGAGAAGATCGGGCGGCACGTCGCCGTCGGCGTCGATGAAGCCGAGATAGCGCCCACGCCCTCGGGCCAGGCCCACCCGCACCGCCTGGCCCTTGCCGGCGTGCTCGGGCAGGACGATGATCTCGACGCCCTCGGCCGGGCCGCTGGCGACGGTGGCCTCGCTCCCGTCGGTGGACCCGTCGGACACCGCGAGCACCTCGAAGGTGGCGCCCGTCGCGCGCAGCACCTCCACGACGTCGTGGACCGTCGCGCCCAGCTGCGGGCCGGGGTTGAAGAACGGCATCACCACGGTGAGGTCGAGCTCCGCCGCGGGCAGCCTCCGCCCCTCCCCTCGCAGCACGGCCACGACCTGTCAGCCTAGGAGCCCGCGTCCCCGGATCGGACGCGGCGGGCGCTCAGGCGAAGCGGATGGCGCTGATCGCTCCGGCGATCAGGCAGTAGATCGCGAAGGGCCACAGTGTGCGGGTCTGGAACCACCGCACGAGGAACCGCACGGAGATGTACGCGCCGATCGCCGCACAGATGCTGCCCACCAGTATCTGTGCGCGCACGCCGTTGCCCAGGGGGCCGAGGAGGTCGGGGATCTTGTAGACGCCCGCCGCCAGGATGATCGGCGTCGCCAGCAGGAAGGAGAAGCGGGCGGCGTCCTCGTGGTCGAGGCCACGCACCAGGCCGGCGACCATGGTGATGCCCGACCGGCTGATCCCGGCGACGAGGGCGAAGACCTGGGCGACGCCGATGATGCCGGCCTCCTTGAAGTTCAGCGTGTCGAGGCGCCGGCCAGGCTCGGCGGAGGACGTCGACTGCGGCGAGCGGGCCACCAGCGCACGAACCTCGTCGCGCCGGCGCAGCCGTTCGCCGGCCATCAGGATGAGCCCGTTCACCATGAGGAAGACGGACGCGGCGATCGGCTTGGCGAACTGCGTGCGCAGGATGTGCTCGAAGGCCACGCCCATGAGCCCGGCGGGGATCGTCGCCACGACGAGCAGCCAGGCCATGCGCTGCGAGGGCGTCTCGATGCGCCGGTCGCGGATGCTGGTGAAGAGCCCGGCGATGATGCGGCTCCACTCGGCGCGGAAGAACCACAGCAGGGCGAGGGCGGTGGCCACGTGGAGCCCCACGATGAAGGCGAGGAAGAACGATTCGCCCGACTGGGCGTGGACCAGGTTGTTCCAGCCGAGCCACGCGGGGACGAGCACCGAGTGACCGAGGCTGGAGACGGGGAAGAGCTCGCTGAAGCCCTGGAGGAAGCCGATGACGATGGCCTGGAGATAGGTCAGCACGCATGCGCTCCACTCTTCGTCCCCCGATGCCTATGCACAGTGGTCATGCTGTCACGCCCCGCGTGGACGCAGCCAAACGGCCGGTTGAGGGCGTGTTTCGGGCGCGTCAATTCCGACGAACCCTCACACCTTCTCAGGCCCCTTTCCGGCCGTTCCCAGGGTCCTCCCAGGATGCTCAGCCATCCTGGGGAGGACGAGAGCGAGGAGGGCGATCAGTGCGGATCCTGGTCCTGGGCGGTGACGGCTACTTGGGTTGGCCCGTGGCCCTGCATCTGTCCCGGCGGGGGCACGACGTGGGTGTCGTCGACAACTTCGTGCGCCGCCAGTACGACTCGGAGATGGGCGTGGAGAGCCTGGTGCCCATCGTGAGCCTCCAGCGCCGCGTCCGCACTTGGGAGCAGGTGTCGGGGCACTGCATCGAGGTGTTCGCAGGCGACCTCACCGACGCCGACTTCGTCGACACGACATTCCGGCGCTTCCAGCCCGAGTCGGTGGTCCACTTCGCCGAGCAGCGCTCCGCGCCCTACTCGATGATCGACCGCAAGCATGCCGTGTACACGCAGGTCAACAATGTGGTCGGCACGCTGAACCTGATGTACGCGATCGCGGAGCACGACCCGTCGATCCACCTGGTGAAGCTCGGCACCATGGGGGAGTACGGCACACCCAACATCGACATCGAAGAGGGCTTCATCGAGATCACCCACAAGGGGCGCACCGACGTCCTGCCCTACCCGAAGCGGCCCGGGTCCTTCTATCACCTGTCCAAGGTGCACGACAGCCACAACATCGAGTTCGGCTGCCGCATTTGGGGCCTTCGGGCCACCGACCTCAACCAGGGGATCGTCTACGGGCAGGAGACCGACGAGACCTCCTTGCACCCCGACCTGGCGACCCGCTTCGACTACGACGGGGTGTTCGGCACCGTCCTCAACCGGTTCTGCGTCCAGGCTGTTGTCGGCCACCCGCTGACCGTCTACGGCAAGGGCGGGCAGACGAGGGGCATGCTCGACATCCGCGACACGCTGGCATGCGTCGAGCTGGCGGTGATCAATCCGCCGACCGAGGGGGAGTTCCGGGTCTTCAACCAGTTCACCGAGTCCTTCTCGGTGATGGAGATGGCCGAGCTGGTGGCCGAGGCCTACCCCGGCCACGTCCGCATCGAGCACCTCGACGACCCTCGGGTGGAGAAAGAAGAGCACTACTACCGCGCCGCGCACACCAAGCTGCTGGACCTCGGCCTGGTGCCGCACCTGCTCGAGCACTCCACCATCCGCTCGCTCCTCGGCGTCGTCGACCGTCATCGCGACCGGGTGGACCTGACGGCCATCGAGCCGACCGTGGAATGGCGTCGCACCTCGAGCGCGCTGGCCACCACCGCCGGCCTGGTGGGCGGCTGACCGTCTCCGCCGGCGCCCTGACGCGCCATCCCGCCTGACGGCGGGGGGTGGACGGCCGGAAACTAGGGTCATCCGGATGGTCCGGGACTGGCGTCGAGCGCGCCGTCGGCGCGCGTGGAGCCGCGACGCGACCCGGGTGGCCGCCCTGGCCGTGGGCGCCGCCGTGGTGGTCGCCCTCGTCCTCGGCTCGATCGCCTCCATCGGGCCCGCGTCTGCCGCCTATCACCGGACCCTCACCCGGGGCTTCGCGTCCCTGGCGGCGCCCATCGCCCTGCGCTCGAACGCGACGGGGGCGGCCTTGGCGACGACGATGTCCGGGGTGGCGTCGAGCACCCGCCCCGACCTGTTCTCGGCGCTCGATGGGGTCACCCGGGACGCGGCCGACGAGCTCGCCCAGGTTCGGTCGGCCGCCTCGCCGCCACCGCCTGGCGGTGTCTCGGACGGGTGCGTGGCCGCTTTGGCGGCGCGGGCGTCTGGCGCTGCAGACGTGCGCGACGCGATCGAGGGACTGTTCGGCGGCCCCACCGGCACGAGCGCGACGGCGGGCGACCAACCCTCGGCGCTGCGTCTGCTCGACGCGGCCGGGATGCTGCTCGTGGGCTCGGACGCGTCGTGGGCCTCGTGCCGGGGCGCGCTGGCGCGTGCCGCCCCGGGCGCGCGCGTGCCGCGGTCCGTGTGGGTCGCGCAGGCGCCCGCGTGGGACCAGTCCGCCCTCGCCGGCTTCGTGAGCGCCCTCGGCCGCATCCCCGCGCTGGAGCCCGCCCCCCGGCTCGTCGTCGCCGCGCTGTCGACGGTGCCCCCCGCCGTGGTGACGGGGACCGGGCCCGGCGTGGTGGCCCCGACGTCCTCGCTCGTCCTCCACGTGGTCGTGACCGACGAGGGCAACGTCGACGAGACCGGTGTCCGGGTGGCAGCGGGCGCGGCCGCCGTCGCCGGCTCGGCACCGCCGGGGGGCGCGGTGGGGGCCACCGTCGACGTGCTGAGCGGGCAGTCCGCGGCCGTGACGTTGCCCGGGATCTCGGTGCAGCCCGGCGGTACCTACACCGTGCTGGTCACCGCCACCGACACGGCCGGAGGCCAGCCGGCGTCGTCCACCATGGCGATCGCCGTGGCGGCACCCCCGCCGACCACGACGACCACGACGACCACCACCACCACGACCACCACCACCACCACCACCACGAAGCCCCCCGCCAAGGCGCTGCGAGCCTCGCGCCGTCGCCCGGCGCCCCGGTGACGACCCGCCACGCGGCGTCCCGTCGCCGCGGTCGCGGATGAAGGTGCGGCCTTCCGCGCCGTAGGATCAACCTCTGGATCGACGAAGAGGCGAGAGAAGGGGTCGAGTGCCGTGCCCGAGAGCATCACGATCATCGACAACCGGACGGGCAACCAGCTCGAGATCCCGATCGCCCATGGCGGAGTGGCGGCCAGCGGGTGGCAGAAGCTCCTCCCGGGGATCTGGTTCTACGACCCGGGCTTCACGGCCACGGCCGCATGCGAGAGCGACATCACCTACCTCGACGGCGACCAGGGGATCCTGCGCTACCGCGGGTACCCGATCGAGGAGCTGGCCGAGCGTTCGACCTACCTCGAGGTGGCGTACCTCCTCCTCAACGGCGAGCTGCCCACGGCCGAGCAGTACGACGCGTGGCGTCACGAGGTCACCTACCACACCTACATCCACGAGAACGTGCGCAAGCGCTTCCTCGAGGGCTTCCACTACGACGCCCACCCGATGGGGATGCTGGTATCGGCCGTGGCCGCGCTCTCGACCTTCTACCTCGACGCCAAGGACATCTTCGACCCCGACTCCCGATCCCGGCAGATCATCCGGCTGATCGCCAAGATGCCCACCCTCGCCGCCGCGGCGCACCGTTTCAGCGTGGGCATGCCCTTCGTCTACCCGGACAATTCGCTCGACTTCTGCGCCAACTTCCTCTCGATGATGTGGAAGGTGGCCGAGCCCCGCTTCGACGCCAACCCCACGCTGGCCCGGGCGCTCGACATCCTGTTCATCCTCCACGCGGATCACGAGCAGAACTGCTCCACCACCGCCATGCGGGTCGTCGGTTCCTCGCACGCCGACCCGTACTCGTGCTGTGCCGCGGCGTGCGCCGCGCTCTACGGACCGCGTCACGGTGGCGCCAACGAGGCCGTCATCCGGATGCTGACCGACATCGGCTCGCTGGACAACGTCCCCGCGTTCGTCGAGTCCGTGAAGCAGGGGCACGGGCGGCTGCAGGGCTTCGGCCATCGCGTGTACAAGAGCTACGACCCGCGGGCCAAGATCATCAAGCGCACCGCCGACGAGGTCTTCTCCATCACCGGCAAGAACCCGCTGCTGGACATCGCGCTGAAACTGGAGGAGATCGCGCTCAACGACGAGTACTTCACCTCGCGCCGGCTGTACCCGAACGTCGACTTCTACTCGGGCCTCATCTACCAGGCGATGGGATTCCCGCTCGAGATGTTCCCGGTGCTCTTCGCCATCCCCCGCACCGCGGGGTGGCTCGCCCACTGGCAGGAGCTGCTCGACCAGGACACCAAGATCTCGCGGCCCCGCCAGCTCTACGTCGGCCCCGAGTCGCGGCCCTACGTGCCCATGAGCGACCGCTAGGTCCCGGTCCTGGAGGGGCCGAGCGCCGGCCCCGCTCCTCAGGCCGGCGTCGGCTTCGGCACCAGGCGCATCAAGCCCTCCTGCACCATCGAAACGACGAGCGTGCCGTCGCGAGTGAAGAGGAAGCCGCGTGCCAATCCCCGCGCTCCGTAGGCGTTCGGGCTGTCCATGTCGTACAGGAGCCACTCGTCGGCCCGGAACGGCCGGTGGAACCACATGCAGTGGTCCAGGCTCGCGCCCATGAACTCGGCGTCGTCCCAGCGGACGTCGTGGGGTGCGAGCATCGTGTCGAACAGGGACATGTCCGAGGCGTAGGCCGCCACGCAGGCGTGGAGCAACGGCTCGTCGCCGAGGGTGCCGTCGGCCCGGATCCACAGCCGCTGGATGGGGTCGCGGCCCTCGTGGGACATCCACGGGAGCTCCCCGACATGGCGCTGGTCGATGGGGTGGGGGCGGGCGAACCAGTCGGCCAACTGGTCGCGAAAGGGCTCGAGGCGGTCCCGCAGGGTCGCCAGCGACTCGGGGCCGGGGACCTCGGGCATGGGGACCTGGTGCACCAGGGGCCCCTCCTCCTCGGCGTGGAACGACGCCGCCATGTTGAAGATGGCCTGGCCGTGCTGGATGGCGACGACGCGCCGGGTCGTGAAGGAACGGCCGTCACGGATGCGGTCCACCTCGTAGAGGATCGGGACGTTGGGGTCACCGGGGCGCAGGAAGTACGAGTGCAGCGAGTGGACGCGCCCCCGCTCCACCGTCCGCCCCGCGGCCATCAGAGCCTGGGCGGCGACCTGGCCCCCGAAGACCCGCTGCCGGTGCTCGTCGGGGCTCACGCCGCGGAAGATGTTGACCTCGATGGGCTCGATGTCGAGCAGCTTCACGAGGAAGTCGAGTGCGTCGCTCACGGCTCCATCCTGGCAGCCCGCACCCAGCCACGCCCTCGCCCCCGCTACCGTGGCCCGGCGTGGCCCACCTCGCCTTCCCCGACGGCTTCCTCTGGGGCACGGCCACCGCCGCGCACCAGGTCGAGGGAGGCAACGTCAACAACGACTGGTGGGCCTTCGAGCACGCGCCGGGCACCGTGTGCGTGGAGCCGAGCGGCGACGCGTGCGACTCGTGGAACCGCTGGCCCGAGGACCTGGACATCGTGGCCGGGCTTGGGCTCGGGGCGTACCGCTTCTCGATCGAATGGAGCCGGATCGAGCCCGCCGAGGGGGAGTGGTCGCGCGCGGCGATCGAGCACTACCGGCGCATGTGCGCCGGGTGTCACGAGCGCGGGCTGGTGCCCATCGTGACCTTCCACCACTTCACGACGCCCCGGTGGCTGGCCGAGCGCGGCGGCTGGGAGGCGTCGGACGCGCCCGAGCGCTTCGCCCGGCTCTGCGCCCGGGTCGTCGACGGCCTCGGCGACCTGGTGGGGTGGGCGTGCACGTTCAACGAGCCCAACATCGTGTCGTCCATGGGGTACCGCTTCGGGGTCTTCCCCCCCGCGGTGCGTGACGGCGCCCGGCGCGACGCAGTCAGCGGCGCGCTGTGCCGGGCGCACCGCCTGGGCGTCGAGGCACTTCGCGCCGGTCCCGGCGACTTCCCGGTGGGCCTCACCTTGTCGATGACCGACTTCCAGGCGGCCGACGGCGGCGAGGAGCGCCTCGAGCGCGTCCGGCGGACGTCCGAGGACGTGTTCCTCGAGGCGACGGCAGGGGACGACTTCGTGGGGGTGCAGACCTACAGTCGCGACCGGATCGGGCCCGACGGCTCGCTCGGTCCCGAGCCCGGGGTGCCGGTGACCCAGATGGGCTACGAGGTCTGGCCGGCCGCCCTGGAGGCGACGGTGCGCCGGGCATGGGCGCGCACCGGCGGCACCCCGGTGCTGGTCACCGAGAACG
>DASPTT010000053.1:0-14626 GCA_035623275.1 Acidimicrobiales bacterium | reverse complement strand
GTGGCGTGCGATAGAACGCGCCCCAGCGGGGCTTGTAGAGCGCGACGTCCCACTCACCGAGGCGCTGGATGCCGCCGGCGAGCAGCAGATCGTCGTCGAGCTCGCCGGCACCCGGCGGCGCGAGGCCATCGGCCAACAGGCGGCCGGGTGTGCCCGGCCGGAGGACGGGGGTGGGGCCAGCAACCAGGGCGCGTCGAACCGGCTCGGCGTTGCTCCCGTCCTGGCGGTAGATGCGCACGACGTGCACGATGGGCCGGCGGGCGGCGCGAAACGCCTCGCACAGCCCGGCGACGGCCGGGACCACCGCCGAGGTCCCCGGGACCTGAAGGGGCGCGCCGTCGAGCGTGTCGCGCTGGACGTCCACGGTGACCAGCGCCGATCGGCGCCAGGGGAACGGGTCAAGAGGGGTCGCCTGGTTCATCGGGTCCTCCTCGGTCGGAGACTGGTGTCGGCGAGGTGGCGCTCGAGCCGCTCCAGGTTGTCGCACCAGAGCTGCCGGTAGGGCTCGAGCCACTCGCCGAGCTCGATTAGGGGGCCGATGGCGAGGAGAGGGTGTCCACGACGACCTCTATGAGGCTCGCGGGCTGCACGGGCTTCTGCAGGTAGGCCCGGATCCCGGGAACGCGAGTCGAGGTCTCGACCCGGTATTCGGGCAGGGCTGAGACGACGACGACGGGCGGCGGTTCCTGCAGCCGCTGGAGGAATTCCACCCCGCCGAGGCGCGGCATCTGGAGGTCGAGGAGGATCATGCGCGGCTGGACGCGATCCAACGCCTGCAAGGCAGCGTGCCCGTCCTCGGCCTCGGCGACGCGATAGCCGGCGGTGCGCAGAACCTGGACCAGCGACGTCCGCACGTCCTCGTTGTCCTCGACGACGAGGACGTCGATTCGCATCCTCATCCGACCGGCTGCTCCTGCGGATCTCGGAAGAACGAGTGAACGGTGTCCGAGGGGATGATCCCGGGCCGATGGTCGACTCTGGCACCGGGCCCTCCATGCAGCTTTCCGGCCGCGGCCGACGTGAGCACATGGAGGGAGCTCACCAATTCCACCAGCTCGCCGGAGGACATCTGCTCGAGCGCCGAGTGCACCTCGGCCCGCCAGGTCGCCATGACGTCGGCGACCACATGACGGCCCTGGGCGGATATCTCGATGACGACCTCGCGACGGTCCACGGGGTCGCGCTCTCTGGTGGCCAACCTCTTGTTGACCAGCCGGTCAACCATGCGCGTCGTGCTCGAGGCGGAGACGTTGAGGCAGGCAGCGAGGTCGCTCAGGCGTCGCTTGTCTTCGCAGAGTGCCAGCAAGGCCCGCAGCTGCGGGAACGTCAGGTTCTGGGCCGCTCGCATGAGCGACCCGGCGACGATGGCATCGATCGCCTGGCCCGTGACCATGACCGCCTCGACCAGCACGTAATCCCTGGTGGCGGCCTCTCGCGCTTCGCGCTCCGACTGCGCACCCGGCACCTGGCGGTCTGCCAATGCGGCGATGAACATTCCAGGAACCTCCTCGTGGTCCGATCTGCCGGGTCACCGGCACGTGTGCTGCAAGAGGGTGCATCGGAAGGTGGCACCTGGGGGTGTATTGGCTGCCATGGCCAAACTTCGGCGTGGGAATTCGTCTTGCCTTGGCGTACGCATTGGCGCGGGCCCCGTGTACAGTGCAAACGAAGCCAGTGAGCGGGTCCTGGAGGTCATGGGGCCCCGGTGGGCGGCACACACGGGCCTTCGAAGAGTCCGAGTCCGAAACCGCAAGCCTGTTACCACCATCGGTGGTCGCTCGATGCCGCTCAGCAACCCTGACGCTCCTGAACCTCTCCCGCCGGCGCTCGGGCCGGACGTCACCGCTCCGGGCGCGGGCGGTCCTCGGAGCGCGGACGAGGTGTTCAGCGGGGCGTACGAGCTCATCCGTGCCCTCGTCGACCACCTCGCGCGGGGCGAAGGACTCGACGGATTGGCGGAGGAGCTCACCCGGAAGCTCGACGCGCCCGTGGCATTCACGGACCCGAGCGGCCGGTGCTTGTCTGCCGCGGGCTTCGAACTCGACGCCGGTTCGATCCGCCTGCCCCTGCCGGACGACCAGCTCGGGTCGGAGGGCGTCGGCCGCGTCGGGGACTGGGTGGTCTGCATCGCCCGCTCGGGCGACGAGACGGTGGGCCACGTGGCGTCGTGGAAGCCGGTGGCAGGCTCGGGCGACGAGGGGGTGCTCGCCTTGCAGGCAGCCGCGCACGTCGCGGCCATCGAGCTGGCCCGCCTCAGCGGCAGCCGGGTCGCCCACCGCACCCTCTGCCAGGCGCTGTGCGACGCGCTCGTCGCCGGACGCGACGATCTCGCCTACGACCTCGCCCACCGGGTGGGCGTCGATCCCGCGGCGCTCTGCCGCGTGGTGCTGGTTGATCCGCCCTCGACCACCCCGACGGTCGTGGAGATGGTGGCCGACTCGGTCATGGACATGGGAATCCTCCCGATCGTCTCGACGCTGGAGGGCCGCGTGGTGCTGGTCGCCGAACGAGACGTCGACTGGGGGAAGTTCGGTCAGCATCTCGGCCCCTACAGCCGGACTCCGTGGCGCGTCGGTGTCGGTGGGCCTTCCAACGGATTGGAGGGGATCAAGGAGTCGCTCCACGGCGCCGATCTGGCGCTGCGGATCGGAACGGCACTTGAGATCCCGTCGGTGACCGCCTTCGAGGACCTCGGCTTCTGCGCGCTGGTCGTCTCACCGACGGATCCCGGCTTGCTCCGGGCCTTCATCGACCGCTGGATCGGCTCCCTTGTCCAGTACGACGACCTGCACCACATCGAGCTGGTCCGCACGCTGGCAACGTTCCTGAACAAGGGCGGCGCGCTCGATCCCACCGCGCAGGCCTTGATCGTGCACCGCAACACCCTCAAGTACCGCCTCCAGCGCATCCGCGAGATCAGCGGCCACGACCTCGCCGACCCCGAGGTGCGGTTCAACCTGCAGGTCGCGACCCGTGCCCACTCCATCATCGATTCCCTGCGGCGGTCCGACGAACATCGCTCGCGGAGGGCCGGCTGAGGGGAGCGGATCGGCGTGTCCGCTCATCGCCTTGGAGCTCTTTTCCCGATCTGCGAGCTGCGGGCCTTTCCGACCATGCCGGCGACGGTGATCCCCGACGCCAGCGAGGCCTACAGCGCTCCGAGCGCTAGGGCCGGCAGGATCACGATCACCGTCGCCAGAGCAACCGCCGTGGCGGCGGCTGGTCTCGAACGGTGGTCCGGTTCCATGAGCCGCCGGACCCTGCTGGTGACCCCCGCGCCCCCGGCGGAGAAGGCACAACTGGGCGCGTGCACGGCGGTCGACATCTCGATGAGCGCCGAAACAAGTGGCCCCGTGCCCATACGACGCTCGGCATAGTCGTCCGCCGCCATCTCGAGCAGGCCCGCCACCTGAGCCCGGGCGTGTCGTGCGTAGGGAACCCAACCCAGCAGGGTGTCGAGCGATGAGAAGGGCAACAGGACGATCCCGTGCCGGCCGTGCGCATGACCCTGTTCGTGCGCGAGGACGGCACCCAGTTCGTCGGTCGAAAGGAGACGGAGGGTACCCGAGCTCACCACGACCCGCGGCCGGAGCCCGGGGAGGCAGTAGGCCGCTGCCCGCGCGTCGTCGACGAGCAACGCGCCCGGAGCCGACTCGGATTGGCGGGCCACCAGGTCCAGCAGTCGGCGATGACGGGCCCGGCCTCGCGCCGTCCGGAGGGTCGTCATCGTGAGACCCAGGAGCAGGACGAAGGCCACGTCCGTGGCCAACTGCAACCCGAGGGCGGCGTACAGGCCCAGGCCCTGGAACGGTCGGCCCAGGGCCGCCTCGTGCGCGATGTGCTCCACTCCGCCCACGACGGTCAGCTGAGCGGGCGCTACGGCGACCGACAGCCCGGCACCGATCGCGCAGAGCGCGCCGGCAACGCCGATCGCCTGCCACAAAGCCACGGCAGCTCGTGGAGCCCGACTGGGCCACCGAGCCCCGGCGAGGAAGATGGGCGCCATCCAGTACAGCGCGACCAGGAGGGCGCCGAAGACCAGGGCGGCGATCATCGTGAACGCTTCGCCGGCTTCGAGCGGTCGAGGGCGTCAAGCAGCACACGGGCCTCGTCGCCCGTCACCGTCTCGGCGAAGCGCACCAGAGCGGCATCCCGATCGGGGGTGGCGTCGAGCGCCTCGTGCATCAGCTCGGCCACGAACGCTTCCCGAGAGGCCACCGCCGAGTACCGGTGAGACGTCCGTCGCCGCTCACGCAGAACGAGGCCCTTGCGCTCCAGGCGGCCAAGCACGGTCAGCACCGTGGTGTAGGCGTGGCCCGGCAACTGGGCAGCCACCTCCCGACCGCTCAGCTCGGTCCCGAAACCGCCCCAGAGGATCTCCATCACCTGGCGCTCCAGCTCCCCGAGACGGGCCACCGTACCTCCCAAGGTTCCAGCCCCAGTCGTCGCCGGCCACAGGGTAGCAACATCTCGGTTGGCGCTTCTACAGCGTGTAGTACTACGGTCCGTCGAACCCGAGAGGAGTCCCCGACCGCGCATGCCCCGCCCGTCTGCCCATGCCCGCCGCGCCAAGGCCGCCGCCGTGTTGGCCTGCGCCGGCCTCGTGCTCGCCGGTTGCTCCGACGGCCCGCCGGGGCCACCCCCGGCCGGATCGGGCACGGTGGAGTCCAAGGCGATCCCGTCCTCGGTCATGCAGGCCCCGCTCACAGACCAAGCTGGGCGACCGGTGACGCTCGCCTCGTTTCAGGGTCGGACGGTCATGCTGGTGCCCTTTCTCAGCCTGTGCAGCGACATCTGCCCCATGACCACCGGCAACCTCCTGCAGGTCGAGCACTCGCTCCAAGCGGCCCACCTCGCCGACAAGGTCCAGATCGTGGAGCTGAGCGTCGACCCCGATCGTGATAGCCCAGCCCGGCTCGCCGCCTACGCGCGCCTGACCCTGGCCAACTGGGAGCTGGTCACCGAATCGGATCAGGCGCTGACCACGATCGCCACGTTCTTCGGGTTCGTCTACCAGAGGGTGCCACAGGACAATCCGCCGGCGATCGACTGGTGGACGGGTCAGCCCCTCACCTACGACGTGAACCACTCCGACGGATATGTCCTCATCTCACCGACCGGGGCCATGCGCTTCTTCACCGGGGCGGCCCCGGCGTTCAACGGGAAGCTCAACCCGAAGCTCCACGCTTTTCTCAACGACGAAGGCCTCGACCACCTCGCCCACCCTCCTCAGCCGGCCTGGACTCCCACCGACGCCCTGGTCTCGCTGGGCTGGATGCTGGGTCAGACGATCCCCTACCAGGCCTGAGCCATGGTGCCCGTCGCGTTCCTGGCCGACGACGTCCCCCCCGACATCTGGCACAACGTCGGGTCGACCACCATCGCCTTTACTCCATGCCTGCTCATCTTCGGGGCCGCCGTGCTCTACCTGCTCGGCGTCCACCGGTTCAACCGGGCCAACCCGCAGGCCCCATGGTCGGTGCGCCGGACGGTGGCGTTCCTCGGTGGCACGGCGGTGACCTTCGTCGCCATCCAGCTCTTCGTCGGCGTCTACGACGATGTCCTGTTCTACGACCACATGATCCAGCACCTGCTGCTGATCATGATCGCCGCCCCCCTCTATGCCATGGGTGGCCCCCTGGAGCTGCTGGAGCGCGCAACGAGCGGGCGCACCCACCGAATCGTGACGCTCGTGCTCGGCTCCAAGGTGGCCGAGGTCATCGGGCACCCGATCACCGGTTTCGTCCTCTACGCCGTGCTGATCCCCGTCGCCCATCTGACCAGCCTTTACAACTTCACCCTCACCCACGATCTGGCCCACGACAACGAGCACTTGGCCTTCCTACTCGTCGGCTACCTGTTCTGGCGGCCGGTGGTGGCCATCGAGCCCAGCCGGCACCCGCTGCACCCCGGCGTCCGCCTGCTCTATCTCGCCCTGGCCATCCCGGTCGACACGTTCTGCGGGATCGCGCTGGTCTCCGCCGTCCAGGAGATGTTCCCCTACTACGACACCTTCACCCGCGCCTGGGGGCCAAGCCGAGTCGCCGACCTCCACATCGGAGGCTCGATCATGTGGATCGGAGGGGACGGCATCATGGCGCTGGCCATGATCCCGTGCCTGGTCCGATGGGTGCGCTACGAAGAGGAACGCACGGCCGAACTCGACGCCCGACTCGACGCTGAGCGCGCGGCTACGGGACCAGGCCCTTTGCGTCTACCGGAGGGTGGCCCCTGACGGGCCGAGCAATCCTGGTCGGACTGCGGAGGGAGTGGGATTTGAACCCACGGGCCCCGAGGGGGCCAAGGCTTTTCAAGTGTGAGAAACGCTGGACAACGGCGCCGCCGGCGATCCAAGGCTTTTCAGGTCGCCTGGCCCGTCACGCGTCGACGGACGAGCTCGAGTGGCATCGCAAATCCTCGTGCACCGTTCGGCACGCCGTGCAGTTGTCGAGTCAGCCTCGAGTGTCCATGGCGTCCCGAGCCAGGGCCATGAAGACTTCGCCTGGGAACGTGTTGTCCTTGGGGTGGAGCTCCCACATCGACCCGGCGATGTCCGGGACCTCGTCGCCGGCGGCCAGCCCGGCAAGGAGCCGGCGAAGCACCTCGAGCCGGTCGTCTTCGGTCGGAAGCTTGCTGGGCACCGGTCGAATCCTACGCCTGGTCGGTGAGGCCCTGCAGAGCGATATGGGGCGGATCTGGCCGCCTGAACAGGCACTCGGGATCCGGCATTAGCGGGTGGTCGCTGGGATAGATCGGCCATTGCAAGCAAGTCCTCGACCATTGCAATATCTCCGCCGATGCAGGGGCGCAGGGCGGCGAGCATTCTGGCCATCACGGCAATCGGTATTGCTGGCTGTGGTGGTAGTCCAGGTAGGACCTCTTCGGCCACTTCATCGACGACTTCTTCGTCACCGATAACAAGCGTGCCGTCGGCTGTGAAGGTGAGTGTCGTTCCCTGCCCGATTCCTCCATCGAGCTATCCCTCCGACTATGTGAGTGCCCCATACAGCTCGCAGACGCCACCTGCGACGTTCACGTTGCCAATCGCCCTCTCGCCTCTTCCCAACAGCGCGGCTCTTTTCGGGACCGTGTTCCCCCTCAGTGCCTCGGCCTCCTACTTGATTGCCCCCTCGACTTCCCACTGTCAGAGTTCCTTCGCCAGCGCTGATGGGGGGATGGTTATGACCGCAACTGTGGGTGCTGATGGATCCCAAGGGGTCGAAATGGTGCTCCGGCCTGGCGGGGCAGGTCCATCGGCCGACCTGGCTTGTCCCTACATCCCGGCTGTGCAGGCGGCTGATGAGGCCTTCCGGGGAGGCTTTGCCTCATGCAGCCGCCCCTCCGGTGAGGTGGTGCAACAGATCCCGACGGGCGTGACGAATCTCTACGCCGCAGCCGTCTGGGTGCCTCCGGGGGTCAGTGACCCGACCTTCAACCTCGGTCCTGGCATTGGAACGGACCCGATACTGGCGCTCTTCACGGCCAGCGTCACTCCACCTATGTCGGCGAATGGCCAAGTGATCGCCTGCCGGTTAGCCCCATCCGCAAGGGATGTCTGCGACTCAAGCCTTCGCCTGTTCCTTACTACGGAATCGGAGGTCGGACAGCACGTTGGCTCTGCCAGTGTGGCCTCAATGGAGCTGGCACTCTCGACCTTTGTCTCAAGCCATTGACAAGGTGTTGCTGACATCAGACTTAGATACGTCTGGCATCCGCTAGGTTCGGAGTGCCTAGCCTGCCCGCCGCTGCAGCGTCCTCCTGCGTTGGATATATCCCGCCGCCACGAGACCGAGCCCCATCCCGGCGACTGCCACCTCCAGGGGTCCTGACCCTGCCCACGGCTCACCGGTGTGAGGCGTCGTCACCTGGGGGATGGGCGCCTGAATGGGATTGCTGAGACTCGCCACGAGACAGCCCGTGGCGGTGGGCGGCGTCGCGTAGACGCAGCCGTCGCCGCTGGTGAACACCGACGTGCCCGCGATGGCGACCGGGGGGTTCACCGGCCCGTTCCATAGGACCTGGTTGACGACCGAGCCCGTCGACGAGGGATTCACGGTGACCGAGAACGACAGCGTCAAGTCCTTCGCGCCGCTGGCGATCGAGGAGATCACCCAGGTGACGAGGCTGCCCGCACAGGGTCCGGTGGAGCAGGTGGCGGTCGGGGCCACCGACACCATGCATCCTGGCACCGAGCCGCAGGCGGCCGAGCCAGGCACCAAGGTGGAGTTGGCCGAGTTGGGAACGCTGTCGGTGATCGTCACCGCCCCGCTCGCGGCGGTTCCATCGCTGTTGTCCACGGCGATCGTGTAGTCCACGCGCTGGCCGGGGGTGACCGCCGGACCGGGCGTAAGTCCGGGACTGTTACTGGCCTCGTTGCTCGATTCGCTGACGTGGACATAGGCCCCGGGGTAGCTGACCGTGTTCGTGGAACATCCGCCGCTCACGCCGTAGTTCGGGACGATCTGGCCCGCGGTGCTACAGCCGTCACCCAGCCACGACGCCATGTTCGACGAGGCACTCCCGAGGCTCGTCACCTGGGCGCTCAGGTCGAGACCAGTCGCATTGGCGGCGACAGAGGTGATGGTCCAGGTGATGGCGACCGCGCCCGTACAAGTCACGATGTTCGTGGTCTCAGCCTGGACCGGACACGGGGTCGCCACCTCATGCTCCTGCACCGAGCAGCC
Source organism: Acidimicrobiales bacterium (assembly GCA_035623275.1). Classification (GTDB taxonomy): domain Bacteria; phylum Actinomycetota; class Acidimicrobiia; order Acidimicrobiales; family UBA8190; genus DASPTT01. Next base: position 5,942 of record DASPTT010000053.1, on the reverse strand, counting down.
GGGCACAGCCCCGCACGTCGCCGAACCGGCGACATACCAGGGCAAGAAGTCCGTGATGGTCACCACACCCGACGCCGTTGTGCCCGAGTTCCCGAGGGCCAGGGTGTAGGTGATCGGCATGCCTGCGGCCGCCGGAGCTGGAGGCGCTGCTGACAGCGACACGGAGACGTTGGCCGGGCTGGCCTGAGCGACGGGGACAACGACGACGCACAGCCCGAGCAGGACGACGACCGTCGAGAAGAGCACACGTTTGCCCAGACGTGCCGCCACCACTATCCCTCGCGCCACCGACGGCTCCATCGTCGTTCCCCGGTCAGACACCCGCCGACAACGCGAGGCTAGTTCACAAGCTCGTCAGAGCAGGTAGCGAGGCCCACCACCACCCCGCCCGCTATGTGCCGGCGAGGTCGGTCGCCCTCTCGCCGGGACTGCCCCCATAACTCAACCGTTGGGACCTAGGACTCTTTGACCGGCCTTTCGGGCCCACGACAATCGAATAGGTGCGGCGAAGAATCGTCGTTGCTGGGCTCGCGGTGGGTTTGATCGCGTCGGGATGCGCCAGTGCGAGCAGCTCGTCGAGCCGCGCAACTGGGCCGCCATCAGCATCCGTCACCACCTCGATTCCGGCAACCACCTCGCCGCCGACTCATCTGCTAGCGCGGGGAATGGAGCAGCCGGTCGGGGCCATCCCCTGGGACCAGGTCGGACCTGGGTGGATCTTGGCGACCTGGGATGAGGGACCCGCGACCCCGGTCGGTGAGCCGCACACGCCGTCGCCGACGACGCTGTACCTGGTCAACCCGATCGGGGGCCGCTACGCCATCAGGACGTTTGCTGCCGACACGCCGGTGGGCCTCGACGACTGGTCAGGCGATGGTCGTCGGGCCCTGCTCACCGCCTACGGGACGGGTGGGGGGCCGACCACCGTCATTGAGGTGGATCTCACGAACGGCCAGACCATCCACTCGCAGCGGGTGACAACGACGCCGGAGACGAAGTTCCAATACACGCGCCCGTACGGTCGGGCCGTACTAGCCACGATCCAACCCCCGCAGCTCGTCGGCCCGCTCACCTTCGAGCGCACCGACACGAGCGGCGCCGTCCAGCTCGTATACGCGACGCAGTCCCGTGCTGTGGGGTCGTTCCAGGGAGGGGTGCTCTCTACGCCGGATGGAACCGAGCTGATCCTCGGTGCGCAGACAGGTCTCATCGAGATGTCCAACGATGGTCACCTCGTGGGAACCTCGACGCTCCCGACATCGAGCGGCGTGCCTTGCTCGCCGCATCGCTGGTGGACTATCGGGGTCGTACTCGCATCCTGCGGCGGTCCCTTGTACCTCGTTCCGCTCTCTGGCGGCACGCCGACCCAGCTCACCGCGCCGCTAACGGGTCGCGGACCGGACCTCGGCGACCTCGATGCGTGGAAACTCGACTCAGGGACGTTTGTCCAGGCCGCCTCAGGGTGCGGCGATGTGTACCTGGCCAAGCTGAATCCAGACGGCACGACGACGCCGGTCATGGTGCCCGATGTCGACAACTCGGGCACCGTCCTCGTGGTCGGTGCCCACGACGAGCTGCTAGCCATCCAGGCCAAGTTGGCGTGCGGCGGCGGGGTGGCACTGGTGTGGTACAACCCCACGATCAATACCACCAACCTGATCCTGGGTCCCCCCCTCAACGGTGGTGGCGTTGCTAACGCGATTTTGTTCCGGGATCCGAACACCTAGTAGGAGCCCGACCCATGGGTAGATAGCCGGTACGGGACCCGCCCGGTATGTGCCGGGGGAGGTCGGTTCGGCTCGGAGGCTGACCACCCTGTAATCGCGCCTCGGCGTGATCCCGCGCGGTTCGGGCCCCCCGGCCAGGGTCGCCGTCCCTGCCCGCCCCGGCGCCCACCAGCATTCCGAGCTGGCAGAAAGCAACTCGACCCCTGGATCTTCACATGCAAGGTTGGGGCCGTACGGATGGCTTCTCAACTGGACGACGTGGGAGATTGACATGGAGCATGAGCTTGTCGAGGTGCATGGCCGTTGCGGGCGACGGTTCGCTGCGCTGGTCGCTGGCGTGGGCACTGAGCAGTGGCACGACGGGACCCCATGCACGGAGTGGGACGTGCGGACGCTGGTCCACCACCTCCTCTACGAGCAACGCTGGGCACCACCCCTTTTCGAAGGCCTGACGATCGCAGAGGTCGGCGATCGTTTCGAGGGCGATCTCATGGGCGACGATGCCACGACTTGGGCGGGTGTGTTGGCGTCCTCGATAGAGGAAGCCCACGCAGCCGTGGCCCAGCCCGACGCTCTCAAGCAGACGGTGCACCTGTCCTACGGCGACACCTCCGGGGAGGAGTACGTGATGCAGCTGACGGGCGACCTCGCCATACACGCCTGGGATCTCGCTCGGGCCACCGGGCAGGACGAGGCAATCGACCCAGGCGCCATCGCGCTGCTGCTTCCGTGGGCAGAGGCGTACGCTGAGCTGCTGGCAGGATCGGGCATGTTCGGCTCTCCGGTCGACCTCGGTCCCAATGCCCCGGACGAGGTCCGCTTGCTTGGCTTGGTCGGTCGCCACGCCTGAGTCTGACGCCGAACGATGAGTTTGCCGTCGCTCGCTCGTCTACCTATGCAAGACCGCAACAACAGGAGCGGGAGCTATGCAAGTCGTTGTCAGTGAATTCATGAGTCTCGACGGGGTCGTCCAGGCCCCAGGTGGCCCAGATGAGGACACAAGCGGTGGCTTCCGCCATGGCGGCTGGTCGCTTCCTTTCTTCGATCCCGAGGTGATGGGACCGGTGATCGCTGAATTCGCGCAGCGGTGCGATGCTCTACTCCAGGGGCGGGTCACCTATCAGGTTTCGTCGAAGGCTTGGCCGGAGCGCTCAGGTGATGTCTTCGCCGACTGGATCAACAGCACGCAGAAGTACGTTGTTTCCGACACGCTCGCAGATGCCGATCTCGTGTGGAAACCGACCACGATCATCCCAGGAACGGAGCTCATTGACACCATAACTGAGCTCCGTCAGAAGTCGGGCGGAGACATCTACATATACGGAAGCCTTTCCCTCGTGCGTTTCCTCCTGGCGGCACAACTAGTCGACGAGCTAGTGCTCATGATCGAGCCGATCACTCTCGGTGGCGGCAAGACCCTGTTCCCGAACGACGGAGAAGCCCGCGAATTTGAGCTCATCTCCTCTGCCACCGCCGCTACCGGCGTTCAGGTCTGTCGCTACCGACCCGTGACTTAGGAGGGCTGTCTCCGCGAGGGCCATTACCGGTGGGCAGCCTGTCCGGTATTCGCACCGAGAGTCTGCGGCGCGAACCGCCCGAGATGTGGCGAAGGAGGGCGCCCCGGTGGTGCTAGGACACGGCCGTGGTGAACTCCTCGAGACATGCCTCGTTGTTGCACACCCAATGGGCGTGGTCGTCGGTGCGATTGCAGAGGTCGGCAGGGCACATGGTCCACGAGGCCAACGAGTTGCAGACGGGGCAATGCTCAAAGTCTGGAGCAGGCACGAAGGGCTCCTTCCGAGGCCGTTTACAGCGTAGGCAGACCATCCGGGATGTGCCTGATGCAGCGCCCCGGCCCCAAGGCGTACTCCCCTCGGTAACGGCAGCCGCGGGAGTCACCGGGGCGGTTCAGGGCTGGCCGTGTATTCCGGAGGGGCGCACTGTCAGGGCGCTCTACTCCGGAACGAGCCTGTGCAGGGTGTGAGCGACCTCCTGTGCCATACCCGGCCCGCCGCCGGGGACGACCGGGGACTCGCCTGCTCGGATCCTGACGAACACCGCCTGGCTCACCACGTCCATGTCGATCGTGGTCGTGGTTGCCAAGCAGCGGCAGGTGGTGTGGAAGACGGCAGGCTCCTGGCTGGTGGACATGAGCACGTCGAGGCCGTTCACCACCTGGTGGTGCCAGCCGCCCGTCGAGCCGGGGAACGCCCCGAGGACGACCTCTGCCGCCCCTGGGTCGAAAGCCCCGCAACTCAGCAGCACTGGCTCCTCGGGGCCGATCCACACGGTGGGTTCGGTGGCCCCGCAGTTCGGGACCCAGGGCCTCACAGTCCAGGCATCGGGCACGTCGATGGCGAGGAGGTGATAGGTGACCGGCTTCCACCCGAGCGGGAGGGGCGGGGCCGGGTGTGCCACCGGCGGGGAGCCGCAGCCCGCGAGGACCCCGAGGGCGAGGAGGACCAGGAGGGCGGTCGGGCGGGCCATCTGCCCATCAGACGCTCGGGGCGGTCTCGACCTTGCACCCGCTGGAGTGCGCTCGGCTCCGATCCCCGGCGGTAATCACCAAGAGCCTCAAGCCCACAATGACGACCGCCGAACGACGCACGGGCCGAAGCTAGCTGACCGACCGCAACGTGCCGGAGGCGCGCACCCAGGGGCAGACGCCCGCCCCTGGGTGCCCCCGCCCGATATCGCCCCGAAGTGACCCTCACCCGGCGCCGGCGACGAAGGCGCTGACGATGTAGCTGGCGTGGCGGTCGAGGTTGTTCTTCGCCCGGTCGTTGCGGGTGGTCGTCCTCGGGTCGGCGTGGCGGGCGGCGATCTGGACGTCGCGGAGGGCGACCCCGGCGTCGAGGGCGGCGGTGATGAAGCTGTGGCGCAGCGAGTGCGGCGAGATGCGCTTGGTGATCCCCGCCCCCTTGGCCAGCCGCCGCACGATCCGGGTGGCGGCGTGGCGGTTCATCCGGTTGCCGGCCTGCGTGAGCAGGAGCGGCCCGTAGGTGCGCTCGCCCGCCACCAGGTCGAGGGTTCTCGCCACCCGCGGTGGCAGGGGCATGAGGGCGGGCTTGGAGCCCTTGCCCACGAAGCGGATCGTCCGATGGCCCCGCTCGGCGGCCAGGTCCTCGATGTTGAGAGAGCAGGCTTCGGAGATCCGCAGCCCCAGCAGTCCCAGCAGGCAGGCCAGGGCGTGGTCGGTGGGGCTGCCGGCAGATCCCTGGGCGATGAAGGCGCTGAGCTCGGTGCGATCCAGGCCCAAGGTGGTCGACTCGGCGTCGACCTTGGGCCGGCGGACGTGCTCGGCCGGGGAGTGCTCGAGCAAGCCGTCGACCACGGCGATGGCGTAGAAGCCGGCGACGGTGGACAGGCGCCGCCCGATGGTCGAGGGGGCGAGGCCCTTCTCCTCCATGGCCCGGGCCCACAGCTCCAGGTGAGCCCGCTGCACCTCGAAGGCCCGCAGGCCCACGGACTCGCACCAGGCGAAGTACTGGCGCAGGTCGCTGGCGTAGCTGCGGCGGGTGGTCTCGGGGTAACGGGCCAGGAACCCGGCCACGGCGATGCGCGCCTCGTCGAAAAGCGGCCGGGTTGTCGTCGTAAGGATCGTGGTCATCGGGAACCTCCTTGTCGGTGGTTCCTCCATCGCGCTCCGTCACGGTGCGATCGCCAACGGCGATGGGCGGCATATCCGGGGGTTACGGGCGCCGATTACCGGCATATCTCGAGGATCTCGGACGGCCTCGGGCGATACCGTGTGGCCCGGGAGGTCCCCGATGCCCCAGGTCGACCACGCCAGGCGGATCGCCGAGGCCCGCGAGGCGGTCCTCACCGGGCTGGTCCGAGGCGACGACATCGATGAGCTCCATCGCAGTGTCGGGGCTCTGGCCCTGCGTGGCGACCTGGACCTCGCCGGCATGCTGATCGACCTGGCCGGCAGGGCGATCGGACTCGGCGGCTTCGGCGGCGACGAACCCCTCTCCTACGAGGGCTTCCGTGAGCGGTTCCTGCCGGAACTCGAGTTCCGGGGGAAGGTCGACCACCGGGGCAGCCAGTATGCGATCTACGCCGCTGCCATGGTGCACGGTGGCATGGAGCCCGACCTGTTTTCCGACACGAGCTGGTGGCGTTCGGAGCTGTGGCCGTACGCCCTGTACGGGCTGGTCGCCTACGTCCGTGCAGCCGCCGAACGACGTGAGGTGGACGTGCTCGTCATTGCCG
>DASPTT010000052.1:0-7776 GCA_035623275.1 Acidimicrobiales bacterium | reverse complement strand
CACCCACCGCGCCGCCGGCCGTGCCGCCGCCAGCCGCCGCACCGCCAGCTGCCGCACCGCCAGCCGCCGCACCGCCAGCTGCCGCACCGCCAGCTGCCGCACCACCGGCCCCGGCCGCAGCGCCGGCCCCGGCCGCGCCCGAAGCGCCGGAGGCGCGCGCCGCCGCACCTCGGCCGGTCCTCGAGGAGCTCGAGTCCCGCACCACCGATGCCGCCGTCGTCCGCTTCCGTCCCGGGACGGCCGGCGCCCAGGCGGCCACCGGGGTCGCCCGCTCCGCGCGCCAGGCACGCAAGGCGCTCGCGGGGCTGGGCAGCGAGCCGTGGGGCGTGGTGCCGACGATCTGCCTGGTGGATCCCTTCCCGGACCCGGACCAGCCCGGCGCGATCATGACGTCGGGGACCATCGTCGACGGAGCGCGCAACGAGATCTGGATGGTGGTGACGGCCGAGTCCCCGCCCGAGCCCCTGGAGCGCCCGCTGGCGCTGTGCTTCGGGGCAGGGCTGCCCGCCGCGGCGGACCTCGGCCCGTTGCTCGAGGGCTACGGCCTGTTCGTGGCCGACGCGCCCGACCCCGATCCCGAGCTGCGTCGCCTGGAACTGCCGCCGCTGGGGGCGGCGGAGGGCGAGCTCGAGTCGGCCATGGCCGTGTCCTTCGTCCGCTACCTGATCGACCGCGGCGGCAAGGCGGAGTTCCTGCGCATGTTGGCGAGCGCGCAGCCGGGTCGCCTCGACGCCGCCGCCCAGGGCGCCTTCGGGGCCGGGCTCGCCGCGCTGGAGGAGGCGTGGCGCCAGAAGCTCCTCGCCGGGCCGCCGAACGTGAAGACGGGCCAGTTCCTCCGCCTCGCCACCCGCTACCTGCGCCCGCACGTCAAGCGCGAGGTGGAGATGTTCGTCTACATGCTCTTCGGTCTCGCCTTCACGGTGGTGTTCCCGTTCGTGTTCCGGAACCTGTTGGACAAGGCCATCCCGAGCGGGCACTTCTCGCAGGTGGTGAAGCTCCTGGTCGTGCTGCTCGTCGCCTTCCTGGTCTCGTTGCTCGCCGGATTGCGCGGCGCGTACCTCTCCGCCTACGTGAGCGCGTCGGTGGTGCGCCAGCTCCGGCGGGAGATGTTCACCAAGATGCAGTACCTGCCGCAGTCGTGGTATTCGCACCACCAGCAGGGTGACGTCCTGTCCCGCCTGTTCTCGGACGTCGGCATGCTGGAGCAGGGTCTGTCCCAGACGCTGCGCGGCGGGATCTCGCAGATCCTCTCCCTCGTCGTGTCGGCCATCGTCCTGCTGATCCTCAACCCACTGCTCGCCGTCATCGTGCTGATCGGCGCCCCCGTGATCGGCGCGGTCTACAAGGCCATGGCCAAGGGCGCGCAACGCCGCAGCGTGGCGGTGCAGGAGGAGACCGGCGGGGTGCTGTCGGTGGCGTCGGAGAACTACGGGGCGACGTCGGTGGTGAAGGCCTTCGGGCTCCAGGCACGGGAGATCGCCCGCTTCGGCCAGTCGTCGGACCGCCTCTTCGACCGCCAGGTGAAGCTCCAGCTCTTCGGGGGGCTCTTCGGCCTGTCGGTGAACATGATCGTCACGCTCCTGCGGGTGTTCATCCTGGGGCTCGGCGCCTGGCTCATCCTCCACGGCCATCTCACCGTGGGCGGCCTGGTCGCCTTCATGAGCCTCATGGGCGAGGTCCTCTCCCCCGTCACCGCGCTGACCGGGATCGGCCAGCAGGTCCAGGCTTCCACCGGCGCGTTGGTGCGCATCAACGAGGTGCTCGACGCCCCGCCGGAGGTCGACGAGCGCGAGGGGCTCCCCGACATGGGACCCGTCCGCCACGACATCGTGCTGCGCGACGTGGGGTTCTCCTACACCCCCGAGCGTCGCACCCTCGACGGGATCTCCGTCGCCATCAAGGCGGGCGACAAGGTCGCCTTCGTGGGGCCGACGGGCGCAGGCAAGTCCTCGGTGCTCCAGCTCGTCATGCGCTTCTACGACCCCGACGACGGCGTCGTGCTCTTCGACGGCGTCGACGCCCGCCAGGTCACGGTGGCGTCGCTGCGGGCCCAGCTCGGCGTGGTGTTCCAGGAGACCTTCCTCTTCAACGCCACCGTCCGCGACAACATCGCCCTGGGGAAGCCCGGGGCCACCGACGCCGAGATCGAAGCCGCCGCGCGCGACGCCGAGCTCCACGAGTTCGTCACCACCCTGCCCCGCGGCTACGACACCCTGGTGGGCGAGCGCGGCGGGCGGCTCTCGGGCGGACAGCGCCAGCGCCTGTCGATCGCCCGGGCGCTGCTGCGCGACCCGAGCGTGCTCCTGCTCGACGAGGCCACCTCCGCCCTCGACCCCCGCACCGAGCGGCTCATCGCCGACACCCTCGACCGCGTGGGCGAGGGCCGCACCACGGTGGCCGTCACCCACCGGCTCACCTCCATCACGGGCTACGACAAGATCTGCGTGATCGTGGCCGGCCATCTCGTCGAACAGGGGACCCACCAAGAGCTCCTGCGCCAGGGCGGCGTCTACGCGCAGCTGTGGGCCGAGCAGACCGGCGCGGCGGCACCGGCGGAGCCCCCCTTCGATGCGCCCGGCGCGTTGGCGCGCATCCCGATCCTGGCCGGCCTCGGCGCCGACGAGCTCGGCGCGGTGGCAGGCCGGCTCAAGGCCATGGACCTCCAGCCGGGCGAGACCGTGCCCGAGGGCGGGGGGCGCCTGCTGATCCTGCGCCGCGGCCGGGCAGTGGTGCTCGGCCGCGACTATTCGGGCAACGTCGTGCAGACCGCCGAGCTCGGCGTGGGCGACACCTTCGGCCTCGCCGCCCTGCTCGGGGGCGAGGCCGAGGCCTCGCTCCAGGCCACGGAGCCGGTCACGCTGCTGGTCCTCGACGACGACACGATCCGGGGGCTGGCCTCGACCCATCCGTCGATCGCCTCGGCGCTCGCCGGCACCACACCGGCGCGGGTGGGCCCCGCGGGCGGGACCCGCCTGTCGCGCATGACCATCGGGCTGGTGCGCACCCCGCCCGACGGCGCCCCGGCCCAGCCGGGTGCGGGCGTAAGCGGGCCGTCGGCCGACGAGGTGCGGCGGTTGACGGGAAGCCTGCCCGCGGTGGGCCGGTGAGCGAGGGGAGGCGCGCGTGAACAGCGTGGTGCAGGCGGTGGTGTCGTCGGCCGTCGGTGCGACCGCCGCCTCCGCGGGGTGGGCCCTGGCCCTGCGCGGCGACCGGCTCGTCGTCGTGGGTGCGGTCGGGGCCGGCGAGCTCGTGGGGTCCGAGGCGCCGGCCGACGCCGGCACCGCCGGCTTCGTCGTCAACTCCGGCCAGCCCATGGCCATGGCCGTTCGGGGCGACGACACCCGCCTCGGCGAAGGAGTCCTGGCCCGGCTGGAACGTCGGCCCACCAGCGTGCTGTCGGTGCCCTGCGCCACGAGCGACGCCGTGGTGGGCGTGCTCGAGATGGTGGACAAGGCCGGGGCGGCCACGTTCAGCTTCGACGACGTCGAGCTGGCCACGTTGCTCGCCGGCATCGCCGCGGCCGCCATGGAGGCCGAGGGGGCCGAGGTGACGGTGCGGAGCCCCGACGAGCTCGGCGGCGAGCTCCGGCGCCTGGCCGGTGCGGATCCCGGCGCCTACGCGCAGGTGGCAAGCCTCGTCGAAGCCATCCTGGCCCGTGGCTGAGGGCCCCACCGCACCCCCGTCCACCCCGGTCCGCCCTGCCGCCCCGCGCCCGGAGTGGACGCGCGAATCGTCGGTGCTGCGACTGGCCGGCGTGGCTCGCATCGAGGACTTGTCGCCCGAATGGGCCTGGGGCGGCTCGACGGGCAAGGGGGTGCGGGTAGCGGTGGTCGACAGCGGCGTCGAGGCGGACCACCCCGACCTCCAGGGCTGCGTCGAGGTGGACAAGGGCGTGATGGTCACCCTCGACGAGGGCGGCGAGCCGGTGCTCACCCCGGGACCCCACGACGACGCCTTCGGCCACGGCACCGCCTGTGCGGGCATCATCCACCGCCTCGCCCCCGAGGCCCGCATCACCAGCGTCCGGGTCCTGGGCGCGGGGCTGGCGGGAAAGGCCGCCGCATTCCTGGCCGGGCTGGGGTGGGCCGTCGAGGAGGGCTTCGACGTCGTCAATCTCTCGCTGGGCACGACCAAACGCGACTGGGCGCTGGCCTTCTACGAGGTCTGCGACCGGGCGTACTTCCGCGGTGTGTTCCTCGTGACCGCGGCGAACAACATGGCCAAACCGAGCTTCCCCTCCCTGTACGCGTCGGTGACGAGCGTCGCCTGCAACCTGGCCACCGACCCCTTCCGCTTCCACTTCAACCCCGAGCCGCCCACCGAGTTCCTTGCCCCCGGCATCGACGTGGAGTTGAGCTGGCGCGGCGGCGGACGGATGACGGGGACGGGGAACTCGTATGCCGCTCCCCACATCGCCGGGATCGCCACGCTCGTCAAGGCCAAGCACCCCGAGCTCCGGCCGTTCCAGCTCAAGACCGTCCTGTGGGCGACGGCTGCGAACGTGCAGGAGGCGCCACGGCCCGCAGGTCGGCTCACGGGCGCGCTCGCCGCCAGCCGCATGACCGCGGCCGGGGCTCGCGCCACTTCGGCGCTTCGGGCCATCGGCGCCCCGCCGCGCCTGTAACCGGGCACCGCGACCGTCGTCAGCCAACCCAGACGAACGGATCGGGGAGCCCTCGGGGCACCCACTTCGGCTCGCAAGCCGACACGTTGTAACCGGCACGCGGATGCGCCGTCACCCTGATGCCATCAGCACATCGGGGGACCGACCAGTCCACCGACGATCCGAGGAGATTCGCATGGGACGAGACGACGTGCGCAAGGCACTGCAGGCGATGGACGACGAAGACGTGCGCGCCCGGCTGGCCGAAGGCGACTTCAGTGACGTGTCCGGGTTCGCCTTCACCGACGACGAGCGCGCCATGGTGCGCGACGCGGCAGCCGAGTACCCGGAGGTCGCCGGCTTCGCCTACGACGCCTTCGTCAAGATCGACTTCACCACCGCGGGCCCCAGGAGCAACAGCCCGTTCACCGCCGAGCAGGGCAAGTTCAAGATCTCGCAGCCCTTCTTCGACGCGATGCAGTACGCCGGCGGCGCGTGAGGACCCGGGAAGACGGGCGATGACCAACGCCGTGGCGGAGCGGACCTGGGCGCACCTCGACGCGCCGACGGTGGTGGCCCACGAGCCCGCCATGACCGCGCTGGAGCTCCTCGGGGCCGAGCTCCGGCGCGTCGGCTACTCGAGCGCCCCCGGTCCGGCCGGGCGCGACCGAGAGCCCGGCGCCGAGCCCGGCGCCGGGCCCGACGAGGGCCTCGACGAGGGGCCCGAGGACCCGCTCGTGGCGCTCGCGCGGGGCCGCACCGCCGACCGCCGCGCCGTGGAGGGCAGGCTCGGGCGCCATGCGGTCGACGCGCTGGTGGACGCCCGTGCCGTCGACGGCGACGGGGACGGGGACACCGTCACCGCCCGCTTCACGATCCTCGGGGCGGGCCGCGTGCTCGCGGTGCTCCCCCGCCAGGACCCCGACGGCGGCGGCCTCGTCTACCTGGGGGCCGACTCGTTCTGGCTGCTGCGCCGGGCGTGGACGCTGGCGGCCGGCGGGCGCCGTGCCGTCGAGCTCGGCACGGGCACCGGGTTCGTGGCCGCCGCCCTCGCCCCGCGTTACGAGCTGATGCTGGGCACCGACGTGCTGCCCGCCACGGTCGCGGCTGCCTCGATGACCTTCCGGCTGAACCCGCCCAGTCGCGGCGCGTTGGCAGGGGCCGTCGCCGACGTGGGCCACGGCTTGGCACCCCGCTCGTTCGACCTCGTCGTGGCCAACGCCCCGTGGGTGCCCCGGGCGCTACCCGCGCCGGACGGCACGCCCCGCGTCTTCGCCGACGGCGGCCCGACCGGCCAGGAGCTGCCCGCCCGCTTCATCGCCGAGGGGGCCGCCCTCCTCGCCCCCGGTGGCGTCGCCGTCACCCAGTGCCTGGACCTGCGCTACGACGACGGCACCCGGCCCCTCGACGCGCTGTGCGCGTCCCTGCGTGAGGAGGGATGTGCGGTGCACCTCGAGGCGGTGGGCCCCCCGGAGGTCTCCGCGACGCTCACCGGGCGCTTTCGCCGGCAGGGCGCGCCGGTGACCGCCACCCTCGTCGACGTGGTCGTCGAGCGTCCCGGGTGCGGTGCCGTGCCTGCGGACCCCACCGTGTAACCGACCGCCCGACGCGCCGTCACCACTGCGTCACGACGCCGCGCCGACGGCACTGCACCGACCGACCAGCACCGAGGAGACAGACCATGAGCGACTCCGTAGAGACCACCGTGCGGACGGAGGCCGACTACGCATCGTTGGCCATGAAGCTCGCCCAGTTCAGCCAGGAGCTGACCCCTGGTGAGGCTTCCGCGCTGGTGCTGCTCATCGAGCACGCCAAGGAGCACGCCAGCGAGGTCAGCGGCTTCCAGTTCGCCGAGCCCGAGGAGGACGAGGTGAGCGGCTTCTCGTTCTCGATGGGGATCCCCGGCGCCTCTGCCCCCCAGGTGCACATGAGCTTCGGCGGCCTGAGCCAATTCGGGAGCATCAGCGGCTCCTACATGCCGGCGTCCTTCGGCGGCGGCGGCATGTACGAGTTCGGCGCCGGCTGAGCATGCCCACACCCGACGCGCTCGACGAGGCGGTCGTCGTCACCTGCGTCCCGGGCCGGCACCGGCCCGGGATCGGACGACCGCCGCGGCGAGAGGGACGGCGCCCGATGCTCCCCCAGCACGCCCGTATGTGCGGACCGCTGGAGGCGGCCAGCGCGCTGGGCTGCCTCGTGTACCCGGCACTGGCCGACCACGAGTCGTTCCAGCTCCGTCGCACCGGTCCCGCGGAGCTGGAGCTCACCTTCTTCGGGGGCGATGCCGTGCGTCCCGAGCCGTTGTTCGCGTCGCGCTTCCTCGTGCCGGCCAACGGCACCGGCGTGTGGTCCTGGGAGCTCACCCGCGTGTCCCCGGCCTGCACGTGGTCGGAAGAGGAGATCCTGGCCGTGCGCGAGGCGCTCGTGCGGTCGGGGAGCCTGTGGCTCCCCCCCGGTGCGGTGGCACTGCGCGGGGCCACCGATTTCCGCACGCCGCCGGGTTGGGACACGGTGTTCACGGGCGTGCTCAACCAGCCCCAGTCGCCGACGCTCCTGGCCCTGTCGGCCCGCGTCGAGACGGACTGGTACGCCTTCGACACCGAGTTCCGCTACGTGCTCCAGGCCGGCGAGATCTTGAGCGGCTCGGGCCGCAACCCGGTGGGCCAGGCGTTCTTCGTGCCACGGGTGGGCACGGATCTCCGCACCGCGCGCGGCGACGAGGTGGAGGCCTTCCGATCCCAGCAGGACGCGTTCATGGCCCGCAAGCTCGCGCACCGCTCGACCAACGCCATGGGCCTGGAGTTCGACACGGCCTATCGCGAGGCGAGCCGCGCCGCGCCCGCCTGGCAGGGCGCACGCTGACGGTCGCAACGGCGGCGACGGCTCAGGCCGACGGGCAGGTCGTCGTCTGCACCCCGGGGAGCCCCGTCGGCGCGTACGGATCGGGGTCGGGATCGCCGGCGAAGCGGTCCGCGATCCAGTGGATCATGTCGTTGGCCGAGGGGACGATCACGCCCGCATGGCTCTGGCCCGGGTAGATCCAGCGCTCGAGGTCCTGGCCCAGCGCGCACAGGTGGGCGGCGAGCAGCTGGGTGGAGACCACCGGGATCTGCTCGTCGTCGGCGCCCTGGATGATGAGGAGCGGCGCGGCACTGGCGGTGGTGAAGGTGCCC
>DASPTT010000051.1:0-37883 GCA_035623275.1 Acidimicrobiales bacterium | reverse complement strand
GGCGGGTGCGCGAGGGCAGCCTCCTGGTGCGCGGGGGCCGCCTGGCCGATCCCCGCGAGAGCGCCCGTGTCGTGACGGGTCGGGTGGTCGGCGCCGCCATCGCCGACGTGCGCATCGCCGGTGGCCGCATCGAGGCCGTGGCGCCGGCGCTCGAGCCCGGGACCGACGAGGCGGTCCTCGACGCCGGGGAGCGGGTGGTCCTCCCCGGCGTCCACGACCATCACCTGCACCTGCGGTCGCTGGCGGCCCGTGGCCGATCGGTGGGCGTGGGGCCGGCGGACGCGTCGGGTGCCGAGGCCATGGCCCGCCTCCTGCGCGACGCGCCCGCCGACCGCTCGGGCTGGCGGCGCGCCGTCGGCTACCACGAGTCGGTGGCCGGCGACCTCGACCGCCGCGCCCTCGACGCCATGGTGCCGGGGGCGCCCGTGCGCGTGCAGCACCGCTCGGGCGTCATGTGGGTGCTCAACTCCGCCGCGGTCGACGCGCTGGGCGTGGAGGAGGCGCGGGAGCCGGGCATCGAGCGCGACGCGGCGGGGCGCGCCACCGGCCGGCTCTTCCGGATGGACGCCTGGCTGGCGCGCCGGCTGCCCGGCGAGGCCAGCACGACGGACGTGGCCGAGGTGAGCAGGCGACTCGCCGGCCTCGGCGTGACGGGGATCACCGACGCCACCCCCGGCGCCACGCCAGAAGCTGTCGCCGAGCTGGGCGAAGCGCTGCGCGAGGGGCGCCTCCTCCAGCGCGCCCATCTGATGTGCCCGGCCGGCCTGTCCGTGCCCCGGCACCCGCTGCTGACGCGGGGGCCCGAGAAGCTCATGCTCGACGACGACCGGCTCCCTGCGCTCGACGCCCTGGCCGAATCCATCGCCCGCGCCCATGGTGCCGGCCTGCCCGTCGCCGTGCACTGCGTGACCGCGGTCCAGCTCGTGCTCACGGTGGCCGCCCTGGAAGTGGCAGGGACGCGTGCAGGCGACCGGATCGAGCACGGCGCGGTCGTCCCGCGCGACGTGCTCCCGCGGCTGGCGGCGCTGCGGGCCACCCTCGTCGTGAACCCCGGTCTGCTCTTCGACCGGGGCGACACCTACCTCGACGAGGTGGACGAGCGCGACCTGCCCGACCTGTTGCGCGGCGCCTCACTGCACGCCGCAGGCATCCCCGTCGCCGCCGGCACGGATGCGCCCTTCGGCAGCCCTGACCCGTGGCTCGCCGTGGCGGCCGCCCACCGGCGGCGGACGAGCGCCGGTCGCGCGCTCGGCCCGGAAGAGGCCCTCGACGAGGCGACCGCCCTCGCGCTGTTCTCCGGCGACCCCCGTGACCCGGCACGGCCCCGGCGAGTCGAGGTCGGCGCGCCCGGCGACCTGTGCATCCTCGACGGGGACGCCCTCCCCGCCCCGGCCGGCAGCGGCGGACCCGTCCCCGCCACCGTGGTGGCCGGACGCGTCGTCCACTGCACCATCCCGGAGTGGGACGGCTGACGGTGGGACGGCCGACGGTGGGCCTCAGCCGAACGCGGGGAGCACGTCGCGCTCGAGGAGGCGCAGGCTCTCCCAGGCGAGGGCGGGGGGCATTCCCCCGCACAGCGGGTGCAGGGACACGAAGGGGAGCGGCGCGCCGCGAAGCTCGTCGACCAGCTGCGCAGGGGTGCACACCAGGTACCTGCCGCTTCGACGCAGCTCCTCGGCGTCGGCGACGGTGCGGTACGGCGTGTCCGCTCCGCTCGCCGCCTGCCAGGAGCCGTAACCGTTCACCTCGTGCAGGAAGTAGGGCATCATCTGCTCCCAGCCCTGCTCGGGGTCCTCGGCCAGGGCCACGACCCGGGCCGGCGGGATCAGGCACGGGCCCGGATCGGGACGTCCCAGGCGGACGACCTCGTCGCGATAGGCCTCCCAGTAGACGGGGTCCGTGGGTACGAACCCGTCGGCGATGCGCGCGGCGCGCCGCGCCGCCGCCTCGCTGCTGCCGCCGAGGGACACCTGCGGGCCGCCGCGGAGGAACGGGGCGGGGGTGAGCTGCACGGTGCGGCCCCGGAATTCGAAGGGCTGCCCGCTGAACGCGGCGCGCAGCGTGGCCACAGTCTCGCCGACGCGCCGTACCCGCTCCCGCCTCGGCACGCCGAACATCGCGAACTCCTCCTCCACGTAGCCGGCGGCCACGATGAGGTCGACCCGCCCGCGGCTCAGGTTGTCCAGGACGAGCAGGTCCTCGGCCAGGCGCAGGGGGTCGTGGAAGGGGGCGACGAGGGCCGCGACCATGAGGCGCACGTTCGTCGTGCGCGCCGCCATCGCCGCCAACATGGGGACCGGACTGGGCAGGTAGCCGTCGGGGGAGCCGTGGTGTTCGGAGACGGCGATGCTCACGCACCCCAGCGCGTCGGCCCATGCCGCCATGTCCAGCGCCGCCGCGTAGCGATCGGCCATGGACGTGTCCGTGAACGAGGGGTTGCGGAAGTCGAACCGGAGCCCGAAGTACACGTCGGCGACCCCTCGGTCCGTCAGGCTTGCGCTCGGGGGTCCGGGAACGTCCGGGTCGTGGCCAGGACGCACAGTCGGTCGTCCGACCCGGCGTCGCGGATGCGCACCTGCCCGAGCCCCTCGCGCACCTCCGCGGTTGCAACCGCGGGCCCGACGCGCACCGGCTGGAGGTAGCGCAGGGCGAGGGAGCAGACGGTGGTGCCGGGGAAGCGCGACAGGACCGCCTCCTCCGCCGCCAACGCGATGAGCCCGCCGTTCACCGTGTTCGAGGAGTTCAATCCCTCCTCGGAACGGGGGAGCACGGCCTCGCCCGGCGCGCGCCGCACGCAGCCCACCCGCTGCGCCAGCGGCACCTCGAGCAACTGGGTCGGGGGTGCCGGCTCGGGCAGGCGCGCCGGCATGCGCACCCCGGGGTCCGGCGACGCCATGAAGGACCCGGCGGCCAGCGCGACGTCCCCGTCCCCGTCGGAGAACGCTGCCTCGAACACGAAGACGGAGCGGCCGGCCTTGGCCACCGAGGCGACCCCGCGCACCTCGCCCGCCCCTGGCGCGGGGCGAAGGAGGTGGACGTCGAGCTCGAGCGTGACCGGCACCCGCGGCGAGAAGGAACGGATGGCGAGCAGGCCGCCCATCGTGTCCGCCCACGTGAAGAGGATCGAGGTCCGCAGGTGCGGCAGGCCGGGCACCAGGAGCGCGGGTGTGACGGTGGCGGTGCCCTGGAGCTCGTCGCCCACGCGGCGGGTCACGAAGCCGAGCTCGCGCAGGATGTGGCGCGACGCCCGCTCGTCCTCCTCGCCCGTCGGGTCGAGCGCGGTCACGGGCCGGTCGGGCCGAGCGCGGTCACGGGCCGGTCGGGTCGAGCGCGGTCACGGGCCGGTCGCGACGTCGGCGGGGACCCAGGACGGCGGCCGCTTCTCCATGAAGGCGCGCATGCCCTCGCGGGGCTCGGGCGAGTGCTCCAGCGCCCAGAACATGGTCTGGTAGTCGATCTGCCCGTAGCGCTCGTTGAGCATGCGCTTGACGTGCATCCGGGCCGACGGGGCGGTGCGCAGGACCTGGTGCGCTGCGTCGAGTGCGGCGTCGCGGAGCTCGGCGTGGGGGACGACGCGGGAGATCAACCCGATCCGCTGCGCCTCCTCGGCGCCGAACCCGCGGGCGGAGAGGAGCAGGTCGCGGGCGACCGCCATGCCCACGTGCGCCGGCAGGACCGCGGCGTAGGTGGCGTCGGGGATGCCCCGCAGCAGCTCGGGCACGCGGAAGGTGGCCCGCTCGCTGGCCACGGCGATGTCGGCCAGCATGGCGATGAGCAGCCCGCCGGCCTGGCAGATGCCGTTCACAGCGGCGATCACCGGCGCCTGGCTGTCGCGCACGGCGAGGAAAGGGAGCACGTCGGGCCCGGTGACGTCGGGCCGCGACTCCCCGGGCTCGCTCCGCCCGCCGAGGTCGCCGCCGGGGGCGAAGACGTCACCCGTCCCGGTGATGACCAGTGCGGCCAGCTCGGGATCCTCGTTGACCCTCCGCACCGCCCGCTTGATGCCGTAGTACATCGCCGGCGTGAGGGCGTTGCGCGCCGAGGGCCGGTCGATCACGCACCACGCCACCGACCCCGTGCGCTCCATGCGGAGCGCACCCGTCCCGAGGTCGACGTCGAGGGGATCGGGCGCGCTAGCGCTGGTCGGCACGCACCTTGTCCTTGACCGCCGGGACGATCGGTGGCGCCTCGCGCCAGTTGGGGATGCCCGAGTCCTCCTTGGCGATCGGGTAGTGGTCCTCGTTGACCCATGCCCAGTGCGAGTGGTTCAGCTCGTGCAGGGTGAAGCAGGCGTTGAGGGCGTTGTAGAAGCCCATATTGTCCACGGACTGGTTGACGGACTCCTTGATGAGCAGCGACGTCATGGTGGGCAGGGCGGCGATGCGGCGGGCGTAGTCGAGGGTCCGGTCGGCCAGCTCGTCGGCCGGGAAGACCTTGCTCACCATGCCCAGCTGATGGGCCTCGTCGGCGGTGACGGAGTCGCCGGTGAGCAGCAGCTCCTTGGCCTTGCGGGGCCCGAACTCCCACGGGTGGGCGAAGTACTCGACCCCGCACATGCCGAGGCGGGCGCCGACCACGTCGGCGAAGGTGGTGCCCTCGGCGGCCACGATCAGGTCGCAGGCCCACAGGATCATCAATCCGGCGGCGTAGATGTCGCCGTGGGCCTGGCCGATGGTGATCTTGCGCAGGTTGCGCCACCGCCGGGTGTTCTCGAAGAAGTAGTGCCACTCCTGGAGCATCAGGCTCTCAGCCGCCTTGCGGGTGCCGCCGTTGATCTGGCGCGTGGGGTGCTGGCCCGGCCCGGGCATCATCTCCTCCAGGGAGACCTTCGAGCCCATGTCGTGGCCGGCGGAGAACAGCGGCCCGGCCCCGCACAGGATCACCACGCGCACCTGGTCGTCGGCCTCCGCCCGGAGGAAGGCGTCGTGGAGCTCGACGAGCAGTCCCCGGTTCTGCGCGTTGCGGGCCTCGGGCCGGTTCAGCGTGATCCTTGCGATGGTGCCCTCGTCGTGCGTCTCGTACTGCACGAACTTGTTCTCCGACATCGACCCGCTCCCTCTGCTCGTCCCCCGGCTGCATCCTGGGCGGCCGCGGCCGGGGTTAGCTTCCACGTTGTCGACGGCGACGTCAATATCACCTACTCGGCCGGCACCGGCCAGTCGGCGGCGGTCCCCGTCGACGACCACTCGGCGTCCTCGGGGAGGTCGTGGTCCACCCGGGCGACGGCCGGCTCGAAGCTCAGGAGCCCGGCGATGGCCGCGCACGCCGGGTACGGGTCCTCGTAGGAGAACGCCACGTCGGGCACCTCGATCCCGTCCACCAGCGCCGACCAGTACGTGGCGGTGCCCTTGTAGGGGCAGTAGGTCGTCGTGCCGCTCTCGGTCAGGACGTCGGCGAGCAGGTGGCGGCGTGCCACGTACAGGCGCGGTGCGAGCGACGTCTCGTACACGACGACGGTGTCGTCGGCGTCCACCACCAGGGTGCCGGCGACCTCGACTCGCAGGCGCCGGCTGGCGCGAACGCAGTCCACCCGGTGGTACGGGTTGCGTGGGTGCGCGAGCACCTGTTCGTCCTCCTCGTACCAGGCGTCGAGATCGTCCCAGCGCACGTGCACGTAGCCGTCGGCCAGCGGCTCGGGGTCGCCCAGGCCCCCGGCGTCCTCGGCCGCCAGCGCGTAGGCCGGCGGCGCGCCACGCCGGTGCACGAGGAGCACGCGTTGGCTGTCGACGACGACCACGCCGTCCTTGACCCCCCGCACGCGCCGGGGGTACGGCTCGACGTAGGCCGGCGACCCGTCGCCGTCGCGGCAGAGCCGCCCGGCGGGGTGCGGGCTCAGCGGGCCGCGGCCGGTGGTCAGGCTCACAGCGTGCTCCGCTCGTCCATCGCGGGGGTCCCGGACGGAAAGGCGCGCACCATGGCGTCGACGCCGAAGGAGGCGACCAGCGCGCCGTCCTCGTCGTGGACCCGGCACTCGGCATGGGTCATGCCGTCCCCGGCGAAGGTGGACACGTGGTGGTACAGCAACCAGCGGTCGGCCCGCACCTCGCGATGGAAGGCGATGGTGATGGCGTTGATCGCCGTCGACAGTGTCCGGTGGGCCTGGTCCTGCCCGAGCCCCGCGTGCGGGCGGAGCGCGGCGGCGATGGCCATGTGCCCGGTGAACTGCGCCAGCAGACCGGCGTGCAGGCACCGGTCGTCGGGCACCTCGCGGAACCGGACCCATGCATCGAGCTCGGGCGGCCCGACCGGCGCGTCGGCGGCGTCCGTGTAGGCCCCGCCGACCACCCGGATGTCGCGGCCCGTGACCGACATGTCGTAGGGCGGGCACTCGTAGGGGCCGGGGACGGCCGGCGCCTCGACCTCGTGGCGCAGGACGTCCGGCGCGCCGGCGTCGAGCAGGAGCTGGCCGGCGGCGCAGCGGGCGGCCCCTTGGCCCACCCGGCAGGCGAGAGCGACGAAGCTCCGGCCGGCGCTCAGCTCCTCCAGGTCGAAGACCAGCCCCTCGGCGGGATCGGCGGCGCGCAGGAACGCCATGTGCGCCGACACGCAGCGCCGTCCCGGCGACTGGCGGCCGGCGGCGACGACGGCCTGGCCGAGCATCTGGCTCCCCTCGACCACCGACCGGCGACGGTCCGCCCGCGTCACCCCGCGGTACCGGCCCGAACCCTCCGCACGCACGTCCAGGATGTCGAACAGGTCGCGGGCGTCGCCCCACACCGGGAACCGCTTGGTGGTGTCGCCGCGCGGGTCCCCGTCGGGGCTCGGGTCGAGGAGCTCGACGGTGACCTCGGCGGGGTCGAAGGCGGAGAAGGCCCCGAGGCTCGACAGCGCGGGCGGGACCGGGCCGACGCGGCGCAGTGCCCCGTCGCCCGCCGCGTCCAGCGCGGCGGGCCGGAGGTCCGCGACCGGGAAGTACAGCGTCGGTGGCGCCCCCGGCTCCTCGACCACCACGGCGCCGCCGGACTCGGCCAGCACGACGTCGCCCGCCCTCGCACGGGCGGTGAACGGACAGGGGCGGGCGGCGGTCACATCCTCAGGAGAGCTTGTCGAACCTGCCGAGCAGGAAGTTGGCCGCGTCCGTGGCGGCGGGGAACGACTCCGTGACGCCCGAGCTCATGTAGCCGGCGTCGGTGATGAGGATGACGCCGTTGACCGCCGCCGCCGCCTCCGAGCACAGGAAGACGAGCGGGTAGGCCTGCTCCAGGGGGGTCGAGGCCTCGATGCCCAGCGCCTCGCGGTAGTCGGCGCCGAAGCCGAGCCACATCTCCTTGTTGGCCTGGGCCAGGGGGGTGTCGGTGGGCCCGGGGCAGATGGCGTTGATCCGGATGCCACGCTTGAGCATCGGGAAGGCCTGCATCGACACGTACGTGCAGATGGCCTGCTTGGTGGACAGGTAGTCGGCGCCGCCGTTCTCCGCCACCCACGCCACGGCCGAGTCGAAGTCGGGGGTGGCCAAGTAGTCCTTGATGCGCTCCAGGTTGGCCTCCCACCCGAGCCCGGCCGCCGACGAGATGAAGCCGATGGCCGAGCCCCGCGGCAGCATGTCCTTGGCCAGCATGCGGTCGATCATGTGCCGGTGGCCGATGAAGTTGATCTTCTCGATGCCCGGCGTCCCGTCGGCGACCCCCGCGCACGAGAACAGGGCGTGGACGGGCCCGCCGCACTCGTCGACGGCCTTGTCGATCGAGTCCTTGTCGGCCAGGTTCACGTGGATGTACTTGGCTCCGGCCAGGGTCGGCTCGGCGATGTCCATGATCACCACCTCGGCGCCGGCGTCCTGGGCCAGCTGCGCGGTCGCCGCGCCCATGCCGGTGGCGCCGCCGACCACCAGGACCCGCTTCCCCTTGTAGCCGAATGCGTCGAAGGTGCTCATGAGCTTCTCTCCCTTTCCACGTTGATCCTCGGCGTCAGGCGACGACGCCCTTCACCTTGAGGTCCACGATGGCGTCCCAGTCGAAGCCCAGGTCGGCCAGGATCTGGTCACCGTGCTCGTTGAACTCCGGCGCCCGGCGCACCGGCGCCGGCGTCTCGTCGTACTGCACCGGGGCCGTGACGAGACGGTACGTCGTGCCGCTGGCGGAGGTGCAGTCCTGGAGGTAGTCGTTCGCCACCGACTGAGGGTCGTTGGCGGCCTCGAGCGTGTTCTGCACCACCGCCCATTGGCCCGTGAAGCTCTCGAGCCGCTCGCGCCATTCGGCCACGGTGTGCTGCGCGAACACCTCCCGCAGGATGGCGACCGCGTCCTTGCTGTTCGCGAGCAGTGACTCGTGGTCGGCGAAGCGGGGGTCCGTGGCCAGCTCCGGGCGCCCGATCACCTCGGCGGCGGAGGGCCAGTACTTGCCCGCCTGCAGGCAGGTGAGCATCAGCCAGCCGTCCTTGGCGCGGTAATTGCCGGTGAGGGGGTTCAGCGGGGTGTCGCCGGGGGGCATCGACCACGGCATGTCGAGCTGCAGCGACAGGCTGATGGTCTGGCCCATGGCCCACAGCCCTGAGGCGAGCAGGGAGATGTCCACCGTCGTCGCCTCGCCGGTGCGCTCCCGGTGGTAGAGGGCGCCCATGATCCCGCCGGCGATGGTCATGGCGCCGATGGAGTCGCCGAAGCCGGGGCCCGGCGGCGCCGGCACGTGCTCGTCCCCCTGGCGCATGATCGAGGCCGCCACCGCGGCGCGGCTCCAGAAGGCCAGCGAGTCGTACGCACCCTTGTCGGCGTCGGGCCCGCGCTCGCCCTGTCCGCTGCCGCGGCAGTAGATGATGCTGGGGTTGTGCGCCCGGATGTCCTCCACGTCGATCTTGAGCTTCTTGCGCACCCCCGCCAGCTTGTTGGTGAGGAAGACGTCGCAGGTGGCGGCCAGCTTGTGGAGGATGTCGGCACCCTGCGGCGAGGCCAGGTCGAGCCCCAGGCTCTGCTTGCCCCGGTTCGAGTGCTCCAGCAGCACGTGCACGCCACCGCCGATGGCGGCGATGCCGCTGGACGCCAGCCCGCGCATGGCGTCGCCGCGCTCGACGTGCTCGATCTTGATCACCTCGGCACCCCAGTCGGCGAGCAGCGCCGACGCGGCCGGCACGAACGTCTGCTCGGCCACCTCGAGGATGCGAACCCCCTGCATGACTGCGGTCATGAAGCCCCTCCTGAACGGCTCGTCGCCGTGATCCGGCCTCCGGCGGACGCCCCCTGGCTCCTCGGAGCGACGCGGATCCTACTCACCTCGGCCCACCACCGGCCTCGGGTCCCCGGGTGGCGGCCGCTCACGTCGACCCGCCGGCCGTGGGCCGTGACGACGGGCCTCGGGGCACGTCGCGGAAAGGGACGTCGCGGTCCAGTGCGCGCTCGCGTGGCATGCCGAGGAGGCGCTCGCTGATCACGTTGCGCGCCATCTCGGTGGTGCCCCCGCCGATCTGCGACACCTGGCGCGTGAGGAAGTCGGTGCCCCGGCCCGCCGCGGCGCCGTCGTCCTCGGTCCACGCAGCGCCCGCACCGCCGGCGATGTCGAAGGCGATGGTCTGCAACCTCGACGTGCTCACCCCCTTGAAGAGGCGGGGGATGGCGGCGGCCTGCTCCGAGACGGCCCCGGAGCGCACGCCGCCCCCGATGCGGTCCGCCAACTTGTCCGCCACCACGTCGAGCATGCGGGCCTCGCCGATCAGCTCACGGGCCGTCGGGTCGTGCTGGCGCCCCACGGCCCGGGCCAGGTCGGTCAGCGAGGTGGCGCCGACGGACCGCACCACGCCGACCGGGAAGGTGACCAGCGGCGAGTCGTAGAGCATCCGCTCGTGGAACATCCAGCGCACACCGACCGTCCAGCCCTGGTCCACGTCCCCCACGCGGTCGGTGTCGGGGACCACGACGTCGGTCAGGAACTCCTGGCAGAACTCCCGGTTGCCGTTGAGCATCTCGATGCGGTGGATCTCCACCCCCTGCTGGCGCAGGGGCAGCATGAAGACGGTGAGCCCCCGGTGCTTGGGCACGTCCCAGTTCGTCCGGGCCAGGCACAGGCCCCAGTCGGACCACCACGCGCCGGTGGTCCAGATCTTCGAGCCGTTCAGGATCCACTGGTCGCCGTCGCGCACGGCGGTGGTCAGGGCCCCGGCGACGTCCGAGCCGCCGGAGGGCTCGGACAGGAGCTGCATCCACAGCTCCTCGCCGCGCAGGATGGCGGGGATGTGACGCTGCTTCTGCTCCTCGGTGCCGAACTCCAGGATCACCGCCATGCAGGGCGACAAGGTCGGCACCTGGAACCATACGGGGAACTCGTAGCCCTCGAAGGCCTCGTTGAGCGCCCGCTGGTGCGCGGGCGTCAGCCCCTGGCCGCCGTAGGCGCGTGGCACGCACACCCCGGCGAAGCCGGCGTCGAAGAGCATGCGCTGCAGTTCGCGCTCCCGGGCGATCTCCGCCAGCTCCTCCTCCTCGTTCAGCTTGTGGCGCAGCGTGATCTCGAGCTGGCGCTGCTGCGCGGGCCGGAGGTTGGCGGCCGCCCAGGCAGCCGCCCGCTGACGGAAGCCCCCGACGTCCTCCACGGGCTCGGCCGCGCCGTCTCCCGTGGTCGGCGCCGACACCGCCAGCGGGTCGTCGATGACGCCTTCGGGGCTCATGCGGCGTCCTCTCGCCGCTCCAGGAGGTCGGCGACGAGCCGGCGGTGGTCGGGCGGCGTGCCCAGCAGGGCGCGGTCGAGGGTCACCCGCCGCAGGTACAGGTGGAGGTCGTGCTCGAACGTCACGCCGATGCCGCCGTGCATCTGCACGCAGTCATGGAGCAGCTCGGCGCCGTAGTCCCCCACGAACGCCTTGGCCACGCTCACCAGCTCGGCCGCATCATCGGCGTCGTCGGCCACCGCGACCGCTGCCGCGTCGGCGATGGCGTTGCTCGCCTCGAGCCAGGTCTTCATGTCGGCGAAGCGGTGCTTGATCTCCTGGTACGACGCCAGCGGCCTTCCGAACGAGTACCGGTCGAAGACCCACTCGCTCGTCAGCTCGAAGCCCGCCTGCAGGGCGCCCACGGACTCGGCGCACAGCAGGACGAGGGCCTGGCGCAGCTGGCGCACCACCTGCGCTCCTGCCGCACCGGGCTCGCCCACGACCGCGGTGACCGGCACGCGCACCTGCTCGAAGGCGGCGACCCAGAAGCGCCGGGTGAGGTCCATCGAGTGCATCGGCCGGAGCGTGACCCCGGGCGCGTCCGCCGGCACCAGCACCTGGCTGAGCCCGTCGCCGGTGCGCCCGGTGACGAGCAAGTGGCTGGCCGTCCCCGCCGACTCGACCGGGCGCTTCACGCCGTCGACCACGACCTCGTCGCCCTCGACGCGGATCTGCAGGGTGAGCCCGTCGGGGAGGTGGCCCGTGGGGTGGCCCTCGGCGAAGCACCAGCCGGCCACCGCCGTCCCCTGGAGCAGGTCCCCGAGCAGCGAGGCGCCGTCCCCGGCCGGCGCGTCGCTCAAGGCGCCGGCCACGAGGTTGCACGGCAGGAAGGGCCCGGGCGCGGCGTGGCGCCCGAATTCGTGGGCGAGCAAGGTGGCGTCCACCAGGGCACGCCCGCTGACGCTGCCCCCGCCTTGTGCCTCGCCGACGAGCAGCGAGGTCCAGCCCAGCTCGGCCCCCCGCCGCCAGTACCCGGGGTCGTAGCCCGCAGGGTCGTCGCGCAGGGCGCGCAGGGTGCTCGGCGGGACCTGGTCGGCGAGGAACCTCGACGTCGTGTCCCGGAGGAATTCCTGGTCTGCCGTCAGCTCGAAGAGCATCGATGCCTCGAAGCGCTGACTGCGGCCATGACCGCGACTTCCCTCCCTGGGCGTTGACGGCGCGGCAACGTATCTGATATTGACGTCGCAGTCAACCTGCGCCTACCCTCCCCGGGCCCGGTCGACCGGGCCGGATCGACGACGGAGGGGACGTGGACCTGCAGGGACGTTCGGCGATCGTGACGGGCGGCGCAGGGGGCCTGGGATCGGCCACCGTCCGCCATCTGGCCGAGATCGGGATGGGGGTGGCGGTCTTCGACCGCGACGGTGCTCGGGCCGCGCAGCTGGCCGAGGAGCTCGGCGACCGGGTGGCCGCGGTGGGCGGGGACACCAACGACGACGCCGACGTCGCCGCCGCCATCGAGGCGGCGCGTCCGCTCGGCCCCCTCTCCGTGCTGGTCAACGTGGCCGGCGGCGGGGTCGGCGGCGGGCGGACGCTGTCGCGCGACGGCACGCCCCACGACAAGGACTCGTTCGTCAAGACCATGGAGATGAACGCCTTCGGGACGTTCAACACGACGCGGCTGGTGGCCGCAGCCATGGCGGGCAACGAGCCGGACGGGGACGGCCAGCGCGGGGTCGTGGTCAACACCGCGTCGATCGCCGGCATCGAGGGCCAGACCGGCCAGCTGGCCTACGGCTCGGCCAAGGCGGCCATCTTGGGCATGACCCTGCCCATGGCCCGCGACCTGGCGCCCATCGGGGTGCGCGTCTGCGCCATCGCGCCTGGGACGATGGGCACCCCGATCATGCTGTCCGTGCCCGACCGGGTGCGCGAGACCCTCGAACGCGACATCGTCTTCCCCAAGCGCATGGGGAGGCCCGAGGAATTCGCCCTCCTGGTCGAGTCGATCGTCCGCAACCCGTACCTCAACGGGGAGAACATCCGGCTCGACGGGGCACTGCGGTTCCCGCCGAAGTAGGCGCGCGCCCGGCGTCAGGGGTCGGATGGCGCTCTTGACGCCGATATCGACATTGGTAGAGTGAGATTCTCGTCATTGCATAGCGTGATTCTGGCGAGTGCCGCGGCTCAGGCGCCCTGGGACACGGGCGGTGGGGGAGGGGGGAGCGGAGTCCACCGTGACGCAGTACGTCTTGGCCGGACTGGCATTGGGTTCGATCTACGCGATCGCGGCGACGGGACTCGTCGTCACCTACGTGTCGGCCGGCGTCCTCAACTTCGCCTTCGGATCGATGGCCTATGTCGTCGCCCGCTTCTACTTCTGGCTCAACTCGCAGCACGGCTGGCCCACCACGACGGCCGGCGCGGTGTCCATCCTCGTCGTCGGTCCGCTCCTCGGTGCCGTGCTCTATCTGGTGCTGTTCCGGTTCATCCGCGGCCAGTCGACGCTCGTCAAGCTGGTCACCACCATCGGTCTGTCGGTGGCGCTGCCCCCCGTCGCCGACATGCTCATGGGAACCCAGACGATCACCGCGGCCCCCGGTCTGGCGCTCCAGAGCGACACGCCGTACCACTTCCTGGGGACGCCCATCTCGACCGACCAGCTCCTGACCTACGGGTTCCTGCTGCTGGTGGTGGTGCTCGGCACCGTCGTCCTGCGCTTCACGGACGTCGGCCTGCGGGTGCGGGCCGTCGTCGACTCCGAGGCCATGGCCTCGCTGTCGGGGACGAACCCTGGGCGGGTCGCCCTCGGGGCCTGGATGGTGAGCGCCACCCTCGCGGGCTTGGCAGGCATCCTGGTGGCCCCGACCAACGGCCTGACCACCGTCGGGATGACCACGCTCATGGCGGCGGCCTTCGCCGCCGTGGTGGCCGCCCGGTTGCGCTCGCTCGTGGGCGCGGTCGTCGTCTCACTGGCCATGGGCGTGCTCACCGACATCATCACCGAGTACCTGCCGGTGAACAGCGCGTGGACGGCCGACATCCTGCCCAGCGTCCCCTTCGCGGTGATGTTCGTGTTCCTGGTCGTCTATGCCGTGCGGGCCAGCACGGGAACCGAGGGTGACGGCACCGGCGGCCCCCTCGACCAGGCCATCAGACCCGCCAACCAGACGCCGACGACCTTGGCCGGCAACGTCGGCGCCGTGTCCAGACGCGGCGTGATCGCCCGCCTGGCGCCGTTCGCCGTCCTCGCGCTGGTGCCGCTGCTCTTCAGCGGCAGCGCATTCTGGCTCGGCGTGGTGGCCACCGGCCTGTGCTTCTCGATCACCTTCCTGACCTTCACCGTGGTGACCGGCGAAGGCGGGATGCTCTGGCTGTCGCAGGCCGTCTTCGCCGGCGTCGGTGCGCTGGCCACCGCCCAGTTCGCCACCCTCTGGCACCTCCCGGTGCTGGTCGCGCTCCTCCTCGGGGGAGTCGTCGCCGCGGTCGTCGGCGCCGTCATGGGCGTCCTCACCATCCGGCTCGGGCCGCTGTACGTCGCCCTCGGCACCCTCACCTTCGGGTTGTTGGCCGAGACGCTCGTCTTCGACCAGAACCGCTTCCTCCAGGGAGGCCTCGGCGTCGACCTGGCCCGCCCCAGCTTCGCCAAGGGCGACCTCGCCTTCTGCTACCTGGCCCTGGCGGTGTTCGGGGTGTTCGCGCTGCTCATCGTCAACCTGCGCCGCTCGACGAGCGGCATGGCCCTCACCGCCGTCAGGGACAGCGAGCCCGCGGCGCGCACCCTCGGTCTCAGCGTCGTGCAGCTCAAGATCATCGTCGGTGCGCTCGCCGCGTTCGTCGCCGCCGTGGGGGGCGGGTTCCTCGCCCTCGACGCCGGCGTCGCCCAGCCGGCGTCGTACGAGACCTTCGCCGGCCTGGTGTGGCTGGCGGTGGTGGTGACCCTGGGGATCCGCTCCATCCTGGCCGCGGGCATCGCCGGCCTCGTCTTCTCGCTGCTGCCGGCCGTGTTCCGGACCTACGTGCCCACCCGCTGGCTGGAGGTTCCCGCCATCCTCTTCGGGCTCGGTGCCGTGATGGTGGCGCGCAACCCCGACGGCGTCGTGGTGGAGAACGGCCGACAGCTCCGCCGGCTGGCAGCCCGGCTGGCCGCGGGCCGGTGGGCCGAAGGCAGGCGGAGCACCGTCGCGGTCATGGCGGCCGAGGCACACGGCGGCGACACGGGGTCCGCACCGGCGGGCGTGGGCCGCGTCGGCGTGGAGGCGGGGCAGTGAGCGCCGCCGCCCCGGGCGCGAGCGCCGGCGACCGCCCTCGGCTGTCGTGCGCGGGAGTCTCCGTCCAGTTCGGCGGCGTCGCCGCCCTGGCCGACGTCGACCTGCAGGTGCCGCCTGCTTCGGTGGTCGGCCTCGTCGGGCCCAACGGCGCGGGCAAGAGCACCCTCTTCGGTGTGGTCTCGGGGCTCATCCGGCCCACCAGGGGCAGGGTCATGCTCGACGGGGAGGACGTGACCGACAGCCGCCCACAGCATCGGGCCGACCTCGGGTTGGCGCGGACGTTCCAGCACCCCGAGCTCTTCATAGGCCTGACGGTGCGGGACCACCTGATCCTGGCCCACCGGGCGAAGCACGCCCGCGACCGCGTGTGGTCCGACCTCTTCACCATGGGGAGCCTGCGCCCTGCGGACGCGGCGGAGAGCGCCGCGGCGGACGGCCTCCTGGAGCTGCTGGGCCTGGCGGGCCATGCGTCGCGCCAGGCCGCCGGGCTCCCCCTCGGCCTGTCCCGGCTCCTGGAGCTCGGGCGCGCCCTCGCCTCGTCGCCGACGGTGCTCCTGCTCGACGAGCCCTCGTCGGGACTCGATGCCGCCGACACGGCGACGTTCGAAGCGATCCTGACCCGCGTGGCGCGCGAGCGGGGGATCTCGGTGCTCCTCGTCGAGCACGACGTCGACATGGTCATGCGGCTGTGCGAGACCGTCTACGTGCTCGACTTCGGGGAGCTCATCGCCAGCGGCCCGCCGGACGCCGTGCGCGCCGACCCCGCCGTGCGGGCCGCGTACCTGGGCGAGGACCCCGCCGGCCAGCCGTCCACCTCGCCGGGCGGTGCGCCGCACGCGGCACCCGAGCCGGCGGACGCCCCCCGGCGCCCCGTGGTGCTGGCCGTGGAGGATCTCAGCGTGCGCTACGGCGACGCGGTCGGGCTCTCGGGTGTGTCGTTCGAGTTGGGCAGGGGCTTGGCGTTGGCCGTCCTCGGGGCCAACGGGGCGGGCAAGAGCACCTTGGCCCGTGCGCTGGCCGGGCTCGTCCCCGTGGAAGGAAGGGTGACGTTCGCGGGCGAGGACGTCACCGGCCGTCCGGCGCACCGGATGCGCAACGCCGGCCTGGTGCTCCTGCCCGAGGGCCGCGGGGTGTTCCGGCACCTGACGGTCGCCGAGAACCTGCGGATGGCCACCGCCGCCATGGCCGGCCGCCAGGAGCGGCGGGCCGCCGTGGCGCGGGTGCTCGACATCTTCCCGCAGCTCGGCCGGCGCCTGCGCCAGCCGGCCGGCCGCCTGTCCGGCGGCGAGCAGCAGATGCTCTCGTTGGCCCGCGCCCTGGTCACCTCCCCGACGCTGCTGGTGGCGGACGAGCTCTCCCTCGGCCTCGCACCGATGATGGTCGACGTCGTGTTCGAGGGGCTCGAGCAGGCCAAGCGGGCCGGGGTGACCGTCGTCATGACCGAGCAGTACATCCACCGGGCCCTCGCCTTCGCCGAGGAGTGCCTCGTGCTCCAGCGCGGACAGGTGGCGTGGCACGGGCCATCGAGCGTGGCCGAGGGCGAGGTGCTCCGCCATTACCTGGGCGACGGGATGATGGCCGTCTCATGACGCCTCGTCCCGCACGGCGGCACAGGCCGGGTCGTTTCGAGGAGGGTGCCGACGGGACCTGATCATCGACGACCGCACCTTCGACGCAGTACAACCTCGATCCCGTACAACCTCGACGCCGCGGAGGAACACGCGACATGTTCAGACAACGGAAGATCCTTCTCACCGTGCTGGCCGGCCTGACCGTGCTCGGCGCAGCCTGCAGCTCGACGTCCTCGTCGTCGGCCTCGTCGTCGGGATCGTCGTCGAGCACGGGCAGCAGCTCCCACGTCTACACCCTGGGCCTCCTCACCGACCTGACGGGACCGGCCGCTTCCAGTGCGGAGACGTCGCCGCAGGGGGTCCAGGCCGGGACGTGGCTCGCCTCGCAAGAGGGCTACACGATCAAGTACGTGGTGGCCGACACCGCAACCAACCCGACCCAGGTCCTTTCTGCTGCCCAGCAGCTGGTCCAGCAGGACCACGTCGACGCGGTGGTCGCCATCTCGGCCCTGACCTTTGGGGCCGCCAGCTGGCTGACCCAGCAGGGCGTGCCCGTCGTCGGCGTCGCGGAGGACGGGCCCGAGTGGCTCACGTCGATGAACATGTTCTCGACCTTCGGGCCCGTCGACACCACCAAGGTGACGACCACCTTCGGTGACTTCGTCAAGATGGAGGGGGCGACCAACGTCGGTTCCCTGGGCTATTCGATCTCCCCGTCATCGTCGGAGGCGGCACAGGCGGCGGCCATCTCGGCCGAGAACGCCGGGCTCAAGGCCGGCTACGTCAACGCCGCCTTCCCCTTCGGTAGCACCAACGTGGCGCCGGTGGCGATCGCCATGAAGAACGCCGGCATCGACGCCTTCACCTCCCAGACCGACCCGAACACGTCCTTCGCCCTGCTCGCCGCCTTGAAGCAGCAGGGCGTGACGCCCAAGGTGGCCGTCCTGCCCACCGGCTACGGCGGTGACCTTCAGCAGGCGGGCCCAGGGGCGCTCCAGGAGGCCCAGGGCGTCTACTTCCTGTCGACGTTCGAGCCGGTCGAGATGCACACCGCGGCCACGCAGCAGTTCCAGAAGGCGCTCAAGGCCGTCGGTGTCACCGGTGACCCGACGTACGCCGAGTACGCCGGCTACACGTCGGTGGCGCTGTTCGTCGACGGGTTGAAGGCGGCGGGGACCACGGGACCGACGGCCTCGCAGCTGATCAGCGCCTTGGCCAGTGTCAAGGCCTTCGACGCCGCCGGTCTGCTCGGCACGCACACGCTGGACATGTCGGACCGCACCGGCGTCGTGGGCGGACCCGGCAACTGCTACTACATGACCAAGGCGCAGAACGGCGGCTTCGTCACCGTGGCGAACGCCGACCCCATCTGCGGCACCGTCATCCCGGGCAAGACGGTCTCCCCGGCGTCTTGATGCCCTCGATCGCGGTCGCCAGCCGCCGCCGGCCGATTCGTCGGCCGGCGGCGGACCCGCGCTCGGACGGCGGGTCGGCATGAGGCCGCTGCCGGAGCTGACGCCGGAGACGGAATGGTTCTGGCGCTCGGGCGAGGACGGCACCTTGCGGATCCAGGGATGCGACGACTGCGGCGCGCTCGTGCACCCGCCCGCACCCATCTGCCCGCGCTGTCGGAGCCGGTCCCTCGCGCCCGTATCCGTCTCCGGCCGGGGCACGGTGGTCGGCGTGACCGTCAACGCCCATCGATGGACGGCGGGCGTCGAGCCACCCTATGCCATTGCCAACGTGGCGCTGGCCGAGGACCCGACGGTCCACCTCACCACCAACGTCGTGGGTTGCGACCCCTCCGAGGTCCACATCGGCCAGCAGGTCGCGGTGCGCTTCGAGCACCACGAGGACGTGTGGATCCCACTGTTCGAGCCCACCGTCGAACACGCCTCGGCCGCGGCCACCGAGGAGGTTCGCCGTCCGAGTGTGCGTGCGCCTGTGAGCACGGAGCGCTTCGAGCACCGCTCGGTGCTCTCGGGTATCGGCCGCTCGGCCCTCGGTCGCCGGCTCATGGTCGACCCGCTGTCGTTGACCGTGGACGCCTGCCTGGACGCGGTGGCCGACGCCGGTCTGACCCTCGAGGACATCGACGGCCTGTCGACCTACCCGGGCCCCGGCGGGATGGGCATGAGCGAAGGCGGAGTGACGGCGGTGGAGGAGGCGCTTCGCCTGCGGCCGACGTGGATCAACGGCGGGATGGAGCTGCCCGGGCCGGGTGGCGCCGTGGTCGCGGCGATGCTGGCAGTGGCGGCTGGGCTGTGCCGCCACGTCCTGTGCTTCCGGACGGTGTGGGAGTCGACCTACGCCGCGCTGGCCCTGCGTGCGGTCGCCGGTGGTGGGGATGGCGCGGGTTCCCGCAGGGTGGCCGGGGACCGACAGTGGCGCTCGCCCTTCGGCGCGGCCTCCCCGGCCAACTGGATCGCGCTCAACGCCAGCCAGTACCTCCACCGCTACGGCGCCACCCGTGAGCTCTTGGGGCTGATCGCCCTCAACGACCGGGCCAACGCGGCCCGGAACCCGGTGGCGATCTATCGCGACCCCATGACCATGGACGACTACCTGTCGGCGCGGCCCATCACGACGCCCTTCGGCCTCTACGACTGCGACGTGCCCTGTGACTGCTCCATCGCCGTGGTGGTCTCCGACGCCTCGGTCGCCGGGGACCTGCCGAAGCCGGCCGTGCGTGTCGAGGCGGTGGGCACCCAGATCACCGAGCGCATCTCCTGGGACCAGGGCACCATCACCCACGAGCCCCAGGTCCTCGGGCAGTCGGCGCACCTGTGGACGCGCACGGCCTTGGGGCCCGGCGACGTGGATCTCGCCCTCGTGTACGACGGCTTCAGCTTCAACGCCATCTCCTGGCTGGAGGCGCTGGGCTTCTGCGGGCTCGGGGAGGCGAAGGACTGGATCGACGGCGGGCGGCGGATCGCCCTCGACGGCGACCTCCCGGTCAACCCGCACGGCGGCCAGCTGTCGGAGGGCCGAACCCACGGCTTCGGCTTCCTCTACGAGGCGGTGACGCAGCTTCGCCACGACGCCGGCGCGCGCCAGGTCACCGGGGCGCGCACGGCGGTGGTCACCTCGGGCGGGGGGACGCCATCGGGCGTGCTGCTGCTCCAGCGCCATGGCACCTGACGCGCCGGCGGGCCACGAGCCAGCCACCGGACCGCGTTCCGAAAAGGGGGCGCGGACTCGGGCGCGCCTGGTGTCCGCGGCCAAGTGCGTCTTCGAACGAGACGGCTTCCTCGACGCGCGCATCTCCGACATCGCCGACGAAGCGGGCGTCTCCTACGGCTCCTTCTACCACTACTTCACGTCCAAGGACGAGGTCTTCCGTGAGGTGGCACGCGCGCAAGAGGCACAGCTCGACGCGCAGCTCGACGTCCGTGCCGACGAGCAGAGCGACGCGCAGCCGACCGGGGTCGCCGAGCCCGACGGGGCCGCACGCATGCGCGCGGCAGCCGACCTGCGCGACCGGCTGTCGTCGTCGATCCGGAGCTATCTGGTCGAGTACCGCGCCGAGGCCAAGATCATGGGCGTCATCGAGCAGGTATCGCGCTTCGACATGCAGGTGTACCGTCTTCGCTTCGAACGCCTCGAGCGCTTCTCGGTCTCGCTGGCGGAGTCCATCCGCCGAGCGCAGCGCCTCGGCGCCGTGGACCCCGCACTCGACCCGGTGATCGTGGCCCACGTCCTCACGGCCACGATCACGCGGTTCGCCGAGGCGCTGTTCGTGCAGGGGCAATTCCGCTGCCCCTTCGAAGAAGGTGTGGTGCAGCTCACCGCGCTGTGCTGCAACGCCCTACGCCTGGTGCCGGTGGCCACGACCGGTTGAGGGAGCCGGGCTACTGCTCCACTCGTCGGCAGTCCGCTCCCGTCGGTCCGCCTCGGCTTCCCGCTCGTCGGCGATCCGGTCCCGCTCGTCGGCGATCCGGTCCCGCTCGTCTGCGATCCGGTCCCGCTCGTCGGCTCGGGCCGAACGTTCCGCGTGGGTCAATCTGGCCAGATCCTGTGCCAACCGAATGGCATCAGCCGAGCGTTGCTCCTCAGCTCTCGCTCGCTGCACCAAAGCCTCGAGTCGTGCCCTTTCGGCGGCGCTCCGTTCACGGGCCGCCTCGGCACGCTCGGCTGCTGCACGAGTCCGAGATTCCGGAGAGGATGCTTCCTCCTGCATGCGTCAGAGTCTGACGCAGCCGCCCTCGATGCGCTGCCCACGAGTGCGCGTCCGGGCGGGTCGATGCTTGCTCGAGGGGCTCTGCCCCGGCGGCGCGGGGCTCAGCCGGTGACGACGGGAAGTGTCTCCCAGCCCCGCACGGTCGAGGTGCGGGCCTGCACCGCATGGTCGTAGTCGACCTCCCAGTCCGGGAACCGTTGCAGGACCTCGTCGAGCGCGACGCGGCCCTCCAGGCGGGCCAGGGCCGCACCCAGGCACAGATGGATGCCGTGCCCGAAGCTGAGGTGCCGGCCCAAGGGGCGGCGGACGTCCAGACGGTCGGGGTCCTCGTAGCGGCGCTCGTCGCGGTTGGCCGAGGCGTTGACGAGCAGCATGATGCTCCCCTCGGCGACCTTCTGCCCATGGTGCTCCACGTCGGCGGCCACGTATCGGGCCTGGACCGGCGAGGGGGCCTCGTAGCGGAGGATCTCCTCGATGGCGTTGGGCAGCAGGCTCCGGTCCTCGGCCACGGCGCGGCGCTGGTCGGGATGCTCCGCCAGGAGCTTGCCGGTCCAGCCGATCAGCCGGGTGGTCGTCTCGTTCCCGGCCCCGGCCAACAGGTTGACGTAGGTCAGCACCTCTTCGCGGGTCAGCTTGCGGACCGTGCCCGTCTCGTCCTCGAACTCGACGTTGAGCAGCTGGGTCATCAGGTCGTCGGAAGGATGCTTGACGCGCCATTCGACATAGTCGGCGAAGATCTCGCCGGTGCCCATGTCCGGGGCCCGGAACTCACCCTCCCTGCCCTCCTCGAGGCGCAGCCCCTCGTCGAGGTGGTCGCGGATGGCCTCCTGGTCCTGCTCGGGGATGCCCAGCAGGTAGCCGATGACCCGCATGGGCATCTGGGCGCCGAGGTCCTTGACGAAGTCGAAGCGCCCGCTGCCCACGAGCGGGTCGAGCGAGCGCTGGCAGTACTCGCGCACCTTGGGCTCGAGGTCGTTCATCCGCCGCGGGGTGAACACCCGCGACAGCACCGCACGATGGCAGTGGTGCTCGGGAGGGTCCTCGAAGAGGATGACGAACGAGGGGATGTCGATGTCGGCGCGGATGAGCTCGAGGATCGAGCCCTTGCCCGAGCGGTAGGTCTCCCAGTCGAGCAGGCCGCGGTCCACGTCGTCGAAGCGGCTTAGGGCGAAGAAGTCGTACTTCTCGTTGTAGTAGAGCGGTGCCTCGTCCCGCAGGCGGCGCCAGACCGGGTAGGGGTCGGCGTCGATCTCGAAGTCGTACGGGTCGTAGTACACGTCGCTGCCGCTGGTGACCGTCACGCCTCAGGCTCCTCTCTCGGCCGAGCTCCTCGCTGCGGGCATCGTTGCACCGGCGGCGAGCCGCCGCCTGGGAGTGACGACGGCCTGGCTCCCGTCCCCTCTGGCTCCCCGGCTCCCTGCCATGGCACCGCCCCGCCCCTACCTTGACATCGACGTCGATAATACTGTACGTTGACGCTCGTCGGAATTCCGATTTTGACGTCGTTGTCAATACTCATGGGGGTGGAGCCATGGCCCGCACGTTGGACTTCCCGGTCTTCGACGCCGACAACCACTTCTACGAGACCAAGGACGCCTTCACCCGCTACCTCCCCAAGAAGTACGACGGCGTCATCAGGTACGTGGAGATCGACGGGCGCACCAAGATCGCCGTGCGGGGCCAGATCAGCGACTACATCCCCAACCCCACCTTCGACGTGGTGGCCCGCCCGGGGGCGCAGGAGGAGTACTTCCGCAACGGGAACCCCGAGGGCAAGTCCTACCGGGAGATCGTGGGCGAGCCGATGAAGTCGATCCCTGCCTTTCGCGAGCCGGGCGCGCGCCTGCAGGTGATGGACGAGCTGGGCGTGGACCGCACCCTGATGTTCCCCACCCTCGCCAGCTTGCTCGAGGAGCGCATGCGGGACGACCCTGAGTTCATCCACGCCGCCATCCACGCCCTCAACCAGTGGATGTACGAGGACTGGACCTTCGACTACGAGGGCCGCATCTTCGCCACGCCGGTGATCAGCCTCCCCATCGTGGAGAAGGCCATCGAGGAGCTCGAGTGGTGCCTGGAGCGCGGGGCCAAGACGGTGCTGATCCGGCCCGCCCCCGTGCCCGGGTACCGGGGCATGCGCAGCTTCGCCTACCCCGAGTTCGACCCCTTCTGGCAGCGGGTGGTCGACGCCGACATCCTCGTGTCGATGCACGCCTCGGACAGCGGCTATGCCCGCTACCAGACCGACTGGACCGGTCCCAGCGAGATGCTGCCGTTCCGCCTCGACGCCTTCCGGATGATGTCGATGGGCAAGCGGGCCATCGAGGACTCGTGCACGGCCATGACCTGCCACGGCCTGCTCACTCGCTTCCCTGAGCTGCGCGTCGCCCTGATCGAGAACGGTGCGGACTGGGTGATCCCTTTCCTGGACCACCTCGCGCATACCCACAAGATGATGCCGCACATGTTCCAGGAGAACCCGGTCGACGCGTTCAAGCGCAACATCTACATCGCGCCCTTCCACGAGGACAAGATCGCCCAATTGGCGGAGGTGATCGGCATCGACCACCTGCTGTTCGGATCGGACTGGCCGCACCCCGAAGGCCTGGCCGAGCCATGCAGCTACGTCGACCATCTGCCGAAGTCGTTCTCGCAGGAGGACGTCGAGAAGATCATGGGCGGCAACCTGGCGCGCATCATGCGCGTGCCCGTGCCGGTCTGATCGGGTCCGACGCCCGAGCAAGACGGCCCGCCGCGCCGTGGTCAGCGTCGCCGCCATCCTGGACTCCCTCGCCCTGGCAGCCGTTGGCGAGGACCGCTACCTGGCTCCTAACGTCGACACGGGGCACCCAGTGGTGTTCGGCGGCCAGCTCATGGCCCAGTCCGTGGTGGCCGGTGCCCTCGGGCACGACGACAAGACGGTCAAGACGCTGCACACGGTCTTCGCCCGGGCCGCCGCGCCGGACCAGCCGGTCGACATCGCGGTCGACCGGATCCATGCCGGACGGGCCCTCGCCAGCTCCACGGTCACCATCAGCCAGGGCGATCGCGTCTGCACTCGGTCGATGGTCCTTTTGAGCACGGATGAGCCCGACCTCATCCGCCACGCCGACGAGCCCCCCGGTGTGTTCGCACCCCCGTCCACCGGGCCGGCGATGTCGGGGAGCGGCCAGTGGGAGAACCGGATCGTCGGCGACGTCGACATTGCCGACCCCGACCAGGTCGGCCCGCCCGAGCTCGACGTGTGGACGCGATTCGACGGCGCGCCCGACGACGTCCTGGTCAGCCAGGCCCTGCTGGCCTTCGCCACCGACGGCTTCCTGATCGGCACGGCCATGCGCCCGCACAAGGGGGTCGGCCAGGCGCAGGCGCACGTGTCGATCTCGACGGGGGTGCTGAGCCACACCCTGACGTTCCACGAGCCGTTCTCGGCGGCGCAATGGCTCCTGTTGGCGCACCGGAGCACCCACGCCGGCCACGGCCGCAGCTACGGGCGGGCCGAGGTCTTCCGTCAGGACGGGGAGCTGGTGGCGTCGTTCGTCCAGGACGCGATGATCAGGGCCATGGCCCAGCGCCAGCCCGGCAGCTCGGGATCCACCCCCCTCTGACGGTCGGCTGCGCCCCGCCTCGGGCCGGCGCTCAGTCGAGGTCCGGGATGGGGATGCCCCCCACCCGTGCCGCCACCGTGACCGACGGCACGCTGGCCGTGGCCCCGACGCGCAAGACCGAGTCGAGCACGTGGATCAGGCTCTCCACGTCGAGCAGATGACCGTTGAAGTAGTTGCGCCCCAGCCAGATCGGTCCGAACTCGGCGGCCAGCTCGGGGTCCCAGCCGTTGGTGAACCCGGTCATCGCGTCCCCTTCGCCGCCGGCGCACTCGCCGACGATGACCCGGGTGAACCCCAGCTCGGGGTGCTCCGCCCGCCATGCCTCGACCAGCTTGTCGAGCGCCGCCTTGCTCACCACGTAGGCGCCGAGGCCTGGCCAGGGCGGCGTCATCGAGGCGCTGACCGACGACAGGTAGGCGGCGACGCCCGCGCTCTCGACCAGATGGGGGATGGCCGCCGCGGTGACCAGCGCCGCGCCGACCACGTTGGAGTCGAAGGTCTCGCGCCAGGTGGCGGCGTCGATGTCGGCCAGCCGGCGCAGCGGCCCCACGCCCACGGTGTAGACGAGGGCGTCGATACCGCCGAGCCCCGCCGCCGCCTCGTCGATGGCCACGTGGACCGACGTCTCGTTGGTGACGTCGCAGGCGATGGCCAGCGTGCCCGGGCCCGCCTCCTTGGCCGCCTCCGTCAGGCGGTCGTAGCGCCTGGCCAGCACGGCCACCTGGTTCCCGCGCTCGGCCATGCCCCTGGCGATGCAACGACCCAGGCCGCTCGAGGCACCCACGATGACGGTCCGCACGTCTTGCGCCCTCCCCATTGCCCTGGACGCCGACCCCTCATCGACGTCGACGCCGATTGTAGGTCGGTGCCCCCCCATGCCGATCCCGGTGCCGGTCCCCGCCGGCCGGTCCCCGCCGGCCGGTCCGCGTGTCGGTGCGCGTGCCGGACGCGGCGCCTCAGCCGGCGGCCGTGCGCCTGCGGGCGTCGACGGGCTCGTCGGAGAGCCCGAGCGCGTTGACGAACAGCCGCGCCAGCTGGTCCACGGCCTTGTCGAAGCCACAGCTCACCGCTCCTTGGACCAGCCACATCTCAGGGAAGCGGGTGGTCATCGCCCCCAGCGCCGCGGACGCGATCTTGGGATCGAGGTCCGGGTCCGCAAAGCCGTGCTCCTGCAGGTCCTTGATGGACGCCGCCACCTGCTGGGAGTAGTGCTGGTGGCGTTGCATGCGCACGGCGTTGACTTGCTTGTCGTAGCGCGCCATCTGCTCGATGACGCCCATGATCTTGGCCTCACGTCGGTAGCTCTCGAGATGGAGCCGGAGTGCCTCCCGGATCCGGTCCTGGGGTGCCGCACGCGACGACTCGTCGAGGATCACCCCGCCCAAGGGAGCGCTCAGCTGCTCCTCCACGGCCTCGGCCACCTCGCGGAAGATCTCTTCCTTGGAGTCGAAGTAGTGGTAGAAGGACCCGTGCGACAGCCCCGCACGCTTGGCGATGTCGGAGATGCGGGCCTCGAGGAAGCCGTCCTCCTCGAAGACGGCCTTCGCCGCCTCGAGAAGCCGCGCCCGCGTCCGCGCCCCCTTCTGCGAGCGCGGCACGGTCGGCTTGCGGTCCTCCACCGGTGTCGGCAACCGATCTCCTTCCGCAGTGCCCGTCGGGGCCGGGGTCACCACAGGCTAATCCTGCGCATTGCCCTGCCCGGCGACCGGGCCCCGGGGCACCCATTACCATGAGCCGATCATGGAGC
Organism: Acidimicrobiales bacterium; assembly: GCA_035623275.1. GTDB lineage: Bacteria > Actinomycetota > Acidimicrobiia > Acidimicrobiales > UBA8190 > DASPTT01. Next base: position 11,934 of record DASPTT010000051.1, on the reverse strand, counting down.
TGACGGCTGGTTCTCGCTGGAAGAGCGCGGTATGCGACACGGAGGTCGTGGTGGTGCGCCCACCCGACGCGCCAGCGCACCTCGGATGCGGCGGGGCGGACATGGTCCCCCTCGACGCCGAGCGCACCGGGGGCGACCCCGACCCGGCCTATGCGGGGGGCACGCAGATGGGGAAGCGCTATGCGGACGAAGCCTCCGGGCTCGAGGTGCTCTGCACCAAGGCCGGCGCCGGCACGCTCACCCTCGACGGCACCGTCATCGAGCTCAAGGGCGCCAAGCCCCTGCCGTCCTCCGACTGACGGCCGGCGCCGGGGTGCGACACCCCCTCACGACGGCGCCCCGGGATGCTTGCCGGCGCCCACGAGCCCGCCGTCGACCAGGATGTCGCAGCCGGAGATGAACGAGGCGGCATCCGAGCACAAGAACGCCGCCAGGCTCGCGATGTCCGTGGGCAGCCCGGGCAGGGTCCCCGTACCGGGCCGGTGCACCGGAGTGGCGGCGCCCATGGCCGCCATGTCCGGGAAGCGCTCGAGCTCGAGACGGCCCATTGCCGTGTCGATCAGGCCGGGGGACACCGACACCAGGCGACCACCGCGGCGCCCCCAGACGCCGGCCCAGCGCTCGCAGAGCCGGATCACGCCCCGCTTGGCCAGGACGTAGCCGGTCGCGCCGTCGAGCGCGGGGACCGACGCCTCGATCCGCGTCAGGAAGTCGGGCGCGAGGGGCTCGTCGAGGACCGGGTTCAGCTCGGGCCACAGGACGGCGTGCCCGGCCATGGAGCTGACGAAGACGCCGGCCGTGCCCGGCCCCACCAGCCCGGTGGCTGCGTCGAGCACCCTCGCCGCGCCGACCAGGTCCACCTCCAGGACACGGCGGCCCTCCGCCATGGTGGGGGAGAGGCCGACGGTGTGCACCAGCGAGCGGAGCGAGCCGGCGGCCTGCGCCGCGGCGAAGAGGCCGGACACCGCGCCGGTGTCGGTCACGTCGCACACCAGCCCGGTGGTGGCCACACCGGCGGCTTCGGCCGCCGCCACGGCCTGGCCCAGGCGATCCTCGCCGACGTCGGACAGCACGAGGTGGCCCCGGCCGGCGAAGGCGGCGACGCAGGCGAGGCCCATGGCCCCGCCGGCGCCGGTGATCACGACGACGTCGGTGGTCATCCCCCGGCGGCCGCCGGCGTCCCGGCGAGCTCCTGGCGCACCACCCGCCGCAGGAGCTTGCCGGTGTCGGTGTAGGGGAGCGCGTCGACGACGGTGACGACGTCGGGGGTCCTGGACCCCCGCAGCTGCGCTCGGGCGAAGGCTCGCAGCTCGTCGGGGGCCACCTCGGCGCCGGGTGCGAGGACGACGGCGGCGGCGATGCGCTGTCCCCATTCCTCGTCCTCGATGCCGACGACCGCGCAGTCGGCGACGGCCTCGTGGCGCAGGAGCACGTCCTCGATCTCGGCGGGCGCGATGTTCTCGCCGCCGCGGATGATGGTGTCGTCCGAGCGCCCCTCCACGAAGAGATAGCCCGCCTCGTCGAGCTGTCCCCGGTCCCGGGTGGCGAACCACCCGCTCGCGGCCGTGCCGGTACCGAGGTACTCGCCGGCCACCTGCTCGCCCCGCACGAAGATGTCCCCCGGCTCGCCCGCCGCGCACGGCCGGCCCTCGTCGTCTCGGATCTCGATCTCCACCCCGGGCAGAGGCTGGCCGACGGAGCCGAGGCGGGCTCGCACGGCGGGATCCGCGCTGGCCAGCGCCGCCCGGTGGTCCTCGGGGCCCAGCACAGCGATGGTGGAGCTCGTTTCGGTGAGCCCGTAGGCGTTGGTGAAGGCGACGGCGGGGAACAGCGTCAGGGCGCGTTCGATCACCGCCCTCGGCATCTTGGCCCCGCCGTAGGACAGGGTGCGCAGGCTCGGGGCGTCGGCGGGCCGGTCGCCGAGCAAGCCCACGATGCGCGCCAGCATGGTGGGCACCACCATGGCATGGGTGATCGACTCCGCCTCGACGACCTGCAGCCAGCGCTCCGGGTCGAACTGGTCGAGGTAGACGACGCGGCGGCCCATGTAGAGGTTGGAGAGCAGGTTCATCACCCCGGCGATGTGGTACGGCGGCACGCTGAGCAGCGCGGCATCGTCGGCCGACGCGCTGCCGAATTCGATGGTCCCGATGACGTAGGCGGCCAGGTGCCGGTGGCGGAGTACGGCGGCCTTGGGAGCCGCGGTGGTGCCGCTGGTGTAGAGCAGGAGGGCGATGTCCTCCGGGTCGATCGGCGTGGCGTCGAGGGCCCCGGCATCCGCGCCCGGCGCGTCGAGCAGATCCGCCGACGCCACGACCCGCTCCACGCCGAAGCGGCGCAGGCGCTCGGCCTGTTCCGGGGAGGCCACGGCGACGATGTCCTGACCGGCCACGATCGGCTCGAGCTGCGCGTCGGCCAGCCGGTAGTTCAGCGGGACGAAGGGCCGGCGCGCCAGCACGGCGCCGAAGAGGGCCACCGGGAAGGCGAGGCCGTTGGTGTCGCAGAAGGCCACCCGGGTACCGCCCTGCTCCGCCAAGAGCGCGGCGGCGGCCCGGGCGCGCTCGTCGAGCTCCGCGCATCGGAGGCTGCGACCGTCGGGGCCGGTCACGGCGCGGCGGGCCTCGTCGGCCGAGACGGCCATGCCGAGCAGGAGTTCCAGGTCCATGAGCCCCTCAGGATACGGGGGCCCGGGACGCCGCGGTCAAGCCGACGTGGCCACCATCCGGTCGATCGCCGTCCGGGCCCGTCGGGCGACCTCCTCCGGGACGCGCACCTCGTAGACGGTGTCGCGCAGCGCCCGGTACACCTTCGGCAGGGTGATGGTCTTCATGTACTCGCAGACGGCGTCCTCCCGCAGGGGGATGAACGCCTTCGCCGGGTTCTCCTGCCGGAGCCGGTGCAGCATGCCGACCTCGGTGCCGACCAGGTCCACGGGCTTCGTGCACCGGCGCGCGTGCTCGGCCATCCCGCCTGTGCTCAGCACCAAGGTGCGGTCCGCGGGGAGCTCGCCCTCCGACACCGCGAACAGGCACTGGCTGATGCACCCGCACTCCGGGTGCAAGAGGAGGTCGGCCTCCGGGTATCGGGCCATCAGCTCGCTGACGTCCTCGGAGCGGATGCCGGCGTGGACGTGGCACTCGCCGAGCCAGAGGTGCATGCGCCGGCCGGCCATCTTCTCGATGTAGAGACCCAGGAACAGGTCCGGGAGGAAGAGCACCTCCCGGTCCTCGGGGATCGACCGCACGACGTTCACCGCGTTGGCCGAGGTGCAGCAGTAGTCGGCCTCGGCCTTCACGTCGGCATCCGTGTTCACATAGGCGACCACCACCGCATCCGGGTGCTCCCGGCGCCACTCCCGGACCTGGTCGGCGGTCACCGACGCGGCCAACGAGCATCCGGCGGCCGGGTCGGGCAGGAGCACCCTCTTCTGCGGCGACAGGATCGCCGCGGTCTCTGCCATGAAATGGACGCCGCAGAACACGATGAGGGGGCTGTCGGTGGCGGCGGCTTGACGGGACAGCTGGAGCGAGTCACCCACGAAGTCGGCGAGGTCCTGGATGGGCGGGATCTGGTAGTTGTGGGCCAGGATCACGGCGTCGCGCCGCCGACGCAGCTCGTCGATGCCGGCGACGAGCTGCGCGTCGGACATGGCGCCGATCTCGGGGTCCGCGGCCACGGCGCGGCCGGCCTCGGTATCGATCGCGGGCCGCTGCCGGCGGGGCGGACGCATGTCGTCGGGCGACGCGGGCCCTCGGATCGTCAGCGGGGCCGCGGCTCGTTCACTTGCCACCGGGACCAGCATCGCGGCCTGCGGCCCACGAGCACCAGGGCCGGTCGTCAATTCCTCCCTGCGGGGATCAGCCGGTCCTCCCTGCGGGGATCAGCCTGCAGGAGGGGCGACCGACGAGGAGGGCCGACCCTGGAGGACGTCCTCGAGGGTGATGTCGCAGAGGAGGGTGTCGAGGCTCGTGGCGACGGCGACCCATACGTCCTTCAGGTGCGTCGCGGCACCGAAGTACTCCGTGTTCTCCGGTCGCACGCCGCGCACTTCGGCGAGCGGCCCACTCAGCACCCGGATGACCTCTGCCAAGGTGATCGTGCTCGGAGGCCGGGCGAGCCTGTACCCCCCGACCGCGCCGCGCTGGCTGACGACGAGGTCGGCGCGGCGCAGATCGTTGAGTATGGCGCGCAGGAAGTTGATCGGGAGGTTCTGGCTCTGGGCCAGGGCCTCGGCGGTCGTCGCTTCGTCGAGCGCGGCGAGCGCGAGCAGCGCCCGCATGCCGTACTCGGCTTTCGCAGGGATGAGCACGCGCTATCCGATGTGGCCGGTCACGTAGGCTCGGGTCCGCTCGTCCTTGGGCGAGCCGAAGACCTCACCCGTCGGCCCGACCTCGACGAGCTCGCCCACCCGGTCCTCGCCGAGGAGGAACACGGCCGTGTCGTCGGAGACCCGGGCCGCCTGGAACATGTTGTGGGTGACGAGCACCACGGTGAGGTGCTGGGCCAGCTCGCAGATGAGGGCCTCGATCTTGCCCGTGGCGACCGGGTCCAGTGCCGAGCAGGGTTCGTCCATCAGGAGGACCTCAGGCTCGACGGCGAGGGCCCGGGCGATGCACAGGCGTTGCTGCTGACCGCCCGAGAGCCGGGTGGCCGGTTCCCGCAGGCGGTCCTTGACGATGTCCCACAGCGCGGCGTGGCGCAGGGCGGCCTCACCGGCCTCCGCCAGCAGGCTCTTGGAGCGAACGCCGTTGAACCGGAGGCCGGCCACCACGTTGTCGAAGATGCTCATCGTCGGGAACGGATTCGGTCGCTGGAAGACCATGCCGACCTTGCTCCGGACGAGCTCGGACGAGGTCCCAGGTCCGTAGACGTCGAGGTCGCCGAGGCGGATCCTGCCGTGCACGATGCCGCCGGTGTGGTCGTGGAGCCGGTTCACCGCCCGCAAGATGGAGGTCTTGCCGCACCCCGACGGGCCCACCAGCGCCGTCACCCGGTTGGCGGCCAGCGACAGGGTCGTGTTGCGTACGGCGACGTGGTCGCCGAAGGACACGGAGACGTCGTCGAGGGCGACGGACGGCACCGACGGCGACGACGACCGGGCACTCCGCTGCTGCACCTCGTCCGCCAGGCGGGCCGCCAGCGTCTCGGTCAGGTCGGGTTGGAGGGTCATCTGGTCGTGGCCGTCGGCCATCGTCATCGGGCCTTTCGGTTCAGGTGCGCGGCGACGGCCCGGGCGCCGACGGAGAGCATCACCACGAGGACCATGAGGACGAGCGCGGTGCCCCAGGCCGTGCGCTGGGCGTCGGCGTAGGGCTGCGTCGCGTTGGTGTAGATGGTGAGCGGCATGGCGGCCATCGGGGACGTGGGTCGGAAGGCGTAGAACTGGCTCCCGAAGATGGTGAAGATCAAGGGCGCGGTCTCGCCGATGGCCCGGGCCATGGCCAGCAGGTTGCCGGTCACGATGCCGGGGACCGCCGAGCGCAGGACCACGGAGCGCACGACGCGAGCACGGCGGGACCCGAGGGCCAGTCCGGCCTCCCACAGGTCGTCGGGGACCGTGGCCATGGCCTCCTCGTCCGCCCGCAGCATGATCGGCAGCATCAGCACGGCCAGCGCGAAGCTCCCCGCGAGCCCCGAGTACCCGAAGGCGATCACGAAGGTGGCATAGGCGAACACGCCGATGGCGATCGACGGCGCGCCGGTGAGGACGTCGGCGCCGAAGCGCAAGGCGGTGGACAGCGTGCCGGGTCGTTCCACCACGAAGAGGGCGGTGGCCAGGCCCACGGGCACCGCCATCGCCATGGCGATGGCCACGATGACGAGCGTGCCGACGATGGCGTTGCCGATGCCGTTGCCGGGGATCCCCTCCGGGGTGGGTGTGTGCACGAGGAACCCGACCGACAGGGCGGGGAGTCCCCGCGAGACCACGTAGGCGACGAGGGCGATCAGCGGGACCAGGGAGACGCACAAGGCGGCGGCGCACAGGGACGTCGCCACGTTGCCGACCCGGCGCCGTCGCCCGAGGCGACGTTGCACGCCGTCGCGCACGAGCTCGCGATGCCCGGCCGCGACCGTGGCCGGCGGTGTGCCCTCCAGCGACAGCGTCGTATCGGTCATGACGCCGGCCCCGTGACGGCGAGGATCTCCTCCACCGGGCCCCGTGGGGGCGGCGCGCCCTTGCGGGCCCGCAGCAGGATCTGGCCGCCAGCGTTGACCAGCACCGAGATGCCGAGGAGCACGACCACCAGGGCCACCACCCCGCTCTTCTCGAGGGTGCCGGGGTTGGCCTCGCTGAAGGAGTTGACGATGGCCGAGCCGAGCGTCGCACCCGGTGCCAGCAGCGAATGGGGGAAGGCGGTGTTGTTGCCGACGACCATGGCCACAGCGATGGCCTCGCCGAGGGCACGGCCCATGGCCAGGGTGACGGCGGCGCGGATGCCCCGGCGGGCCCCGGGGAGCACGACCCGCCGGGCCACCTGCCACCGTGTGGCCGCCAGCGCCATTCCGGCCTCTCGGTCGGCCAGGGCCACCCCCGACATCGCCACCCGGCTGAGGGCGACGATCGTCGGCAGGATCATGATGGCCAGGACCACACCGGCCAGGAGGATGCTCGCACCCAGCGGGGGCCCGTGGAAGAGGGCGCCGAGCACGGGCACGTCCTTCAGGAAGGGCTCGACGTGGCGGGCGAAGAGGGGCGTGAGGACGATCAGCCCCCACAGGCCCACGACGATGCTCGGGACGGCCGCCAGGAACTCGACCAGGACCGTGCACGGCGCGGCGACCCACCGGGGTGCCAGCTCGGCGAGGAACGTGGCTGTCCCGAGGCCGATGGGCACGGCGATGACCAGCGCGACCAGCGTCGTGAGCAGTGTGCCGACGGCGAACACGCCGGCGCCGTACTGGTTCTTGGCCGGGTTCCAGCCCCTCCAGAGGATGGTGATGCCCATGTGGGCGAACGCGGAGGACGACTCGTGCAACAAGACGAAGATGAGGAGGGCGAACACCCCGGCGAAGAGCGCAGCCCCGCCCCAGCGCACGGCGGCGTAGAGCCGTCCGCCCGGTCGCGCCCGCCGGTCGGCCAAGGTCGCCGCGACGCCATCGACCGGCGCCCAGGAGGCGCCGTTGGCGGCGGGGGCGATCGTGCTCATGAGGCGAACAGCGCCGATCCGTCGGCGCCCTGGAGCTGGAGTAGCGCGGTGTGGGCCACGGCCTGGGCATTGGCCGGCATCGGCGCATAGCCCAATGGTTGGGCGTTGCGTTGTCCGGTGGTGGCGATCCAGTCGAGGAGCTTGCCGAGCGCGATCCCGGTGTCGGTGCTCTTCTGCTTCTGGTAGATCAGCGACCAGCTGAAATTGGCCAGCGGGTAGGTCGCGTTCCCCGGCGCGTCGACGATGTTGAAATTGGCCGAGCTCAGGTCCGTGGCGTGGGAGCCGGCTGCTGCGATCGACGCGATCGAGGGGGCCACGTAGGAGCCGGACGTGTTGCGCAGGGCGGCATTGGTGAAGCCGTTCTGCAGCGCATAGGCATACTCGACGAAGCCGATGGCACCCGGGGTCTGCTTGACGTAGGTCGCCACCCCCGAATTGAGCTGCTGTCCGACACCGACGTTGGCCTTCGGCCAGGTCTTGGACGCCGTCGTGGTGCCGATGGCGGTCACCCAGGCCGGCGACGTGTCGATCAGGTACTGGTCGAGGTCGTACCCCGGGCCCGAGGAATCGGCCCGGTGGACCGGCACGATGGTCGTGCCCGCGGGGATGGACGAGTCGATCTGGTGCCAGTCGGTCACCGTCCCCAGATAGATGTCGGCCAGTTGGTTCCCGTCGAGCTGCAGGTTCGTCGGCGCGCCGGGGACGTTGTAGGAGATGGCCACCCCGCCGAGGTCGATCGGGACCTGCAGGATCGGTCCGCCCGTCGCCTTCGCCTGATCCGAGGCGCTCATGGGGATCTCGGACTGGCCGAAGGTCACGGTGCCGGCCTGGATGTCCGAGATGCCGACTGCGCTGCCGGCGGCCGAGTAGTTGACCGTGAGCTTCGGGTTGGTGCGGTTGTAGTCGTAGAAGGCCCGGGTGAGGAACGGCTGCGCCGAGCTGGCCCCGGCGCCGGTCAGGCTCGCGGCCGGGGTGGTGGTGTCCGCCGTTCCGCCCAGCGTGCCGCCGGGAGCGGACGAGGCACCGGCGGTCGAGGCGGCGGATGCGGTGCTGGCGCTCGAGCTGCTCGACGAGGACGAACAGGCGGCGGCACCCACGGCGACGACGGCGACGAGCACGAGCGCGGGGAGGCGGCGGCGGAGAGGCATCGAGGCGAACTCCTAACTATCTTAAGTGAATCACTTAAGAATAGTGGAAAAATAAGAGAAGTCAACTTGTGCCTCGTCCGGGTGGCCGCGCCGTCGTCCCGCCGCCGAGCTACCCGAAGATCTTCTGGCCGCTCGGCGTCTGGAGCTGCAGCAACGTCTGGTGGGCGAGCGCCACGGCGTTCGCCGGCAACGGCGCATACCCGAGGCTGGTGGCCTGGGCCTGCCCCGCGGTCGTGACCCAGTCGAAGAGCTTGCCGAGCACCACGGCGAGGTTGACGTTGGACTGGTCGAGGTAGATCAGCGTCCAGCTGAAGTTCGCCAGTGGGTAGGCGCTGCCGGTGCCGTCGACGATGTTGAAGTTCGAGTCGCTCAGCCCGTTCGCCTGGGCTCCGGCGGCGGCGATGCCGCTCTCGGACGGAGCGACGAAGTTGCCCGAGGCATTCGGCAGGGCGGCGTTGGTGAACCCGGCCTGCTGGGCGTAGGCGTACTCCAGGTAGCCGATCGCCCCGGGGGTCTGGGAGATGTAGGTGGCGACCCCGGTGTTCAGTTGTTGACCCACGGCGCCGGGCGCGCTCTTCTCGGGCCAGGTCGTCGACGGCTTGTTGGTCCCGATGGCACTGACCCAGGCGGGCGAGGTGTCGATCAGATACTGGTCCAAGTCGTATCCGGGCCCGGACGTGTCTGCCCGGAACACCGGGACGATCTTGGTGCCCGATGGGACGGACGGAATCAGCGTGTGCCAATCGGTGATGTTGCCCAAGTAGATGTTCGCCACCTGGTCGCCGGTGAGCTGGACATTGGCCGGCGCGCCGGGGACGTTGTAGCTGAGTGCCACGCCGCCGAGGTCCACGGGGACCTGAAGGATCGTGCCGCCGTTGCCTTGGGCGGGCGTCGGGCTGATGGGGATCTCCGAATCGGCGAATTCGACCGAGTTGTTCTTGATGTCGGTCACGCCGGCCCCGCTCCCCGCGGGGGAGTAGTTGACGCTCACGTTGTGATTCCCCTGGTTGTACACGTAGAAGACCTTGGAGAAGAACGGCGCGATCGAATTCGCCCCGGCACCGGTCAGCTGCAAGGCCGGTGTCTGCAGGTCACACGCCCCGCCGAGCACCCCTCCTGGGCTGTTTCCGCTACAGGGACCGGTTGCGCCGACCGTGTTCGCCGCGTGTGTGCCGGCAATGGCCGTGCCCGTAGCACCAGATCCGCCGCCACCGGAACCCGATGCCTTGGTCGTCGTGGTAGTGGCATCGGGTGCTGTCGTCGTGGTGACGGTGGACGAGGATCGGTGCTTGGCATTTTTCTTGCCAGCCGATTGTGCCGTGCTGCAGGCCGCGAGAAGTACGGCCGCGCTGACGACGAAGAAGACATGGAAGCGTCGATAGTCCGAGCGCATGGGACGCGGCGCACTGGTCGGATTGACGATGGGGGGCACGGCAACTCCTGTTCGAAGGACGAAGAAGGTTCTCTCTTGATCGATCGGCGCGCTCAATCGCCGTTGCGCGCCGCCTTGACGGCCCGCCGACGCAAGAGCCCGATGGCCAGAAGCCCGGTACCGAGCACGAAGGCGCTCTCGACGAGCCGGGCCGATCCGGCCCAGGGCTCACCGGTGTGGACGTCGGTGGCGCCGGTCAGGGCCGTCGGCAGGGACGTGGTGTCCGGGGGCGTGGCCGCGGTCACCGTGACCGTGAACGTCGCGGTCACGGTGCCTTGGACGTCGTCGGCGTCCGTCGCCGAGCACGTGACCGTGGTCTGGCCGATGGGGAACGTGGCCCCCGACGATGGCGTGCAGGTGACGGCCGGGGGAGTGGCGTCGTCGGGATCGAGGGCGATCGGAGGCGTATAGGTCACGACGGCGCCGTCGGGTCCCGTCGCGGTCGTGGTGATGTCGGAGGGCACGCCGGCGATCGACAGGTCGTCGTCCGAGTACGTGATGACGACCTGGCCGCTGCCGGACTGGACACCGGCCGTCTCCACGACGTTGCCCACCGCGGCCGCGGCATACGACGAACCGCCTCCACCGGGACCGTAGATGCCCTTGCCCGAGCTGTCGTACCCGCCGCCGCCACCGCCGTAGTACCCGCCGCCCCCACCGCCGGCCAGGGCCGCGGCACCGACGCCGCCGATCCCCAGCTGCCCGGCGGTCCCGCCCGCGCCGCTGCCGCCGCCGGCCGTGCCGCCGGTGGTGGGGGTGCCACCGCCGCCGTTGGTGACGCTCTCGCCGTTGCCGGCTCCACCGGTGGCTGCCCCGCCGGCGCCGCCGTTCCCGGTGGCGCCGCCCGCACTGGCTGCCCCGCCGCCGCCGCCGGCCACGAGGAGTCGGGTGCTGAGCAGCCCGCCGGTACGGACGTCGGAGGCGCCGCCGCCGCTGGCCCCCGAGATCCCGGCCAGCGGTCCGCCGCCGGCCCCGCCACCGTTGAAGCCGCCGGCTGTTCCGGTGCTGGAGCCGGAGGTGTTCTGGCTCTGCCCCTTGCCGCCGACGTAGACGAAGTAGAGGTCACCAGGCGTGACCGACAGGCTGCCCTTCGTCTCCCCGCCCAGCCCGCCGGTCGGTGCACCCGTCCCGGTGAGGGAGCCCCCGGAGGCGCCCAGGACGTCGAAGTTGACCGACGTCACACCGGCAGGGACCGTCCACGACTGGAGCCCGCCCGTGTAGGTGAAGGTGACCGTGCAGATCGTGCCGGCGCAGTTCGTCGTCGGGCTCGCGGCCCACGCCGGTGACGCGGTCACGACGGTCGCGGCGACGGCGCAGAGGACCGACCCCGCGATGCCTCGACCGATGTTCCGCCGGTTGATGAGTCGCATGGTTCCTCGCTCCCGTCACGCGACCCGCCACGGGCCGCCCACTGGCCAGGACTATATTCCCATAAATCCGAGTAAGCAACTGGATTTTAGTAATCCAATAGGATATCGGGCGACGGGCCCATGGGCGGCACGCGTGGGCGTTGGGGTCGGGCGTCGGGGCCCCAGCCAACGAACTCCCCGGAATAGTCGACACGGCGTGGGAGGGCGGCCGCCGTGTCGACATTCCGGGGGCGACGGACCGGACTCTCCGCAGGGCGGTGCGGTCTGGGGGGTGTACGAGCCGGGCGTCGCCGACACCCTAGGGGACAATTGTTGACTAATCAAGTCGGAGTTAGAGGAAACGGGTGCACGCCCCAGCCGCACGGCGCACCGGGCTGTCGGATGCCGAGTGGTCAGGTGCTCTTCGTCACCGTGAAGCGCACCGCACCGCGCAGCAGACCGGGGCGGACGGACGCCGCGATCGCCGGCAGGCCCGACAGGAACGCCTCCAGCTCGTCCACCCGCATCAGGGTCTCGAAGCGGCCGGGGTGGCGCAGCAGGCCGCCGGCGACGACGTCGAAGCCCACGAGGCGACCACCGGGCCGCAGCACCCGCAGTGCCTCCGCGATGGCGCGGCGCCAGTCACCGGTGTGGTGCAGCATCAGGAACGACAGGACGAAGTCGAACCGCCCGCCGTCGAAGGGCAGGTCGTTGGCGTCCGCGCACTCCACGGCGACACGGGACCCGTACCCCGACAACCGCCGGGACGCCACGGCGACCATCGCGGGGTCGACGTCGGTCACGACCATCCGGAGGTCGGGCGTGGTCCGCAGCAGGTGGTCGGCCATGGCGCCGGT
>DASPTT010000050.1:0-22135 GCA_035623275.1 Acidimicrobiales bacterium | reverse complement strand
GCAGCGCCGTCGGCCGTTTCACCGGCGACGGCCGGCGCGACGTGGTGCTGGTGGGGTCCACCGGGGCCATCACCCCCATGCCGGGAGCGGGGATCTACGCCGCCTCCAAGCGCGGGCTGCGCGCCGCCTTCGACGCGCTGCGCCTGGAGCTCGCCCCGGCGGGGATCAACGTCAGCTACGTCATGCCCGGCATGTTCGACACGGAGGGCCTCACCATCGAGGGCCTCGTCTTCGACGGCGAGCCCCCGCCCGACTACGTCCCCTGGTTCGCCGGCGAGGGCGCCCCGGGCTCGGCGGCGGATCTGGCCGACATCATCTCCATGGTGATCGGCTTGCCCGAAGGCCTCTGCATCAACGAGCTGGTGGTCCGGCCGACGAGGCAGCTGAACCCCTGAACCCCGTTCACTCGGCGGGCCAGGCCACACCCTTGATCTCGAGGTACTGGTCGAAGCCGGCGCGCCCGTTCTGGCGGCCGACGCCGCTGGCCTTGAAGCCGCCGAAGGGGACGTCCGCCCCGTAGGGGGCGCCGCCGTTGAGCCCCAGGAAGCCCGCCCGAAGACGGCGGCCCACGGATTGGGCGTGCTCCAGGGACCCCGACATGACCATGCCGGCCAGGCCGTAGGGGCTGTCGTTGGCGATGCGGATGGCCTCCTCCTCGTCGCCGTAGGGGATGACGACGAGCACGGGGCCGAAGATCTCCTCACGCGCGACGGTCATGGCGTTGTCGACGTCCACGAAGAGCGTCGGCTTCACCCAGAAGCCCTTGTCGAAGCCCTCGGGCGCCTCGGGCCCGCCCACCAGCATCTTGGCGCCCTCGTCGACGCCCTTCTGGATGTAGCCCGTGATGCGCTCGCGCTGCTTGGCCGAGATGACCGGGCCGCACAGCACGCCGGGGTCCTGGGGGTCACCGGGCTTGGTGCCCTCGTACATGGCCTGGAGGACCGCCACACCCTCGTCGTAGCGGGAGCGCGGCAGCAGCATCCGGGTGGGGGTGGCGCAGCCCTGGCCGGCGTGCATGCAGGGAGCGATCCCGATCAGGCACGACAGCTCCAGCTCCGCGTCCTCGAGGACGATGGCGGCGGACTTCCCCCCGAGCTCGAGGAAGAGGCGCTTCATGGTGGCCGCGCCCTTCTCCATGATGCGCTTGCCCACCGCCGTCGAACCCGTGAACGAGATCAGGTCGACCTTCGGCGACAGCGTCAGCTCCTCGCCGACCAGGTGGTCCGACGACGTCACGACGTTCACCACGCCCGGCGGGAAGTCCGTGCGCTCGGCGATCAGCCGGCCGAGACGTGTGGCGTTGAACGGGGTGTCTGGTGCGGGCTTGAGGACCACCGTGTTGCCCGTGGCCAGCGCCTGGCCCAGCTTGTTGATCGTCACCTCGAAGGGATAGTTCCACGGGACGATCGCCCCCACCACGCCCACGGGCTCGCGCCAGATCACGCGCTTGGTCATCTGGCCGGTGACCGTGGAGAGCGCCTCCCCGAGGTCCTCGTCCCAGGGGAACTCCTCGATCAGCTTGGCGGGGTAGCGCAGGGCGTCGGCCAGCGGCGCGTCGAGCTGCGGCCCGTGCGTGACCATCCGTGGACAGCCCACCTCGAGGATCAGCTCCTCGCGCAGCTCCTCGACCTCGGCCTCGATGGCTTCCTGGAGCTGCTCCAGGCAGCGCTTGCGCAGGGCGCGGTCCGTCGACCAGTCGGTGTCGTCGAACGCACGGCGGGCGGCGTCGATGGCCTGGTGCATCTGCGCCCGGGAGGCGTCCGGGGCGTGGCCCAGCACCTCTTCGGTGGCGGGGTTGACGTTGGGGAAGGCCCCCGCGTCGCCCTCGACGAGCTTGCCGTCGATCAGCATCCTCGTCTCGAACCGGACCTTCGGTGCCTCGGACACAGTGCTCCTTCCCATGACCCGCACGCCTCAGGGCGTCGGGCTACAGCGACCGCTGCTGCTCGTGGCCACGTCCGGCCGGCCTGACTGACCCGTCTCCCACCCGTCCATGATCCCGGCGGAGTACGGGCCGGGCTGGCCGGCCTTGGCGTAGTCGCCCTGCGGATCGTAGACCTTCGCCTCCGGGTACGGGAACGGGCAGGCCACCGAGGTGGCGGCGCCACTGGCCCGGATGACCGCGAAGCTGCCGCCGTAGAGGACGAGGTAGCAGGCGCTCAGGATCCCGAACATGACCAGGAACGCACCGAGCGCCGGGCGGGTGCGAAACCCGCGGACCCGCAGGGCCAGCTTCTCGGCCACGGTGCGGCCTGTGTCGTCGCGGTAGAGGAGGACGCCGGCGGGGATCATGACGGTGGTCACCAACGTGGACTCCCACAGGAGCGGGAACTGGTACTGCTTGCCGGTGAACACGGATCCGAATGGGATGACCTGCGAGTAGGTGTACATGCCGGTGCGCACCAGGATGATCTCCTGCGCCGCGTCGTAGACGAAGCCCACGAAGAAGATCAGCACGGCCAGGCTGACCAGCGGGTGACGCCATGCGAACGAGCCGAGCGGGCGGCGGCGCTGGATCCGCCGCAGCATCCAGATGCCGGCGAAGAACGGGGCCAGGTAGAAGGCCACGTACCCGAGCACGACGAAAGGCTCCACGGTGGGAGAGACCGACACCAGGGGCCAATTCTCCGGCCAGTGCCAGAGCTGGGGGTTGTAGACGGCGTAGGGGGCCCAGTTCATGATCGGGTCCTCCCACACGATGGCCGTGCAGGCGATCGCCATGAGGAGGATCGGGTGCCTCGGGTATCTGCGCCACAGCACCACGCCGGCCGTGAGGAAGGTGACCAGCATCACGATCGTCCCGACCTGCTCCAGCCCGAGCCAGTGCGTCCAACCGAACAGCGGCGTCACCGGGCGCGGCGCGCCCTGCACGGCGGTGTTCTTGATCCGTGCCACCACCGCCCCGCGGCGGGCGTCGTGGGCGACGTAGACGACGGCCAGGAGCACGCCCGAGACGACCAGCCCGACGAAGAGGGCGTGTCGCTCCCCCTTGGTCAGCCGCGCCGTGCGCGCCGGCGTCATGGGCGTCGACCGCGGCGCCGCCTCGGCCGCCGTGGTCCCCTCGGTGCCGGCGCGCGCCTCGGGCGTCAGCCTGGTCACCACGGCCTCAGACCTCTCCGAACCGGCCGACCAGGTGCGACGTCCCGAACTCGGGGTCGAGCCGGCGGGCGACCAGGTAGCCCGCACCCATCCAGCCGCGACGGGTCCACTTGCCGAACGACAGGCGCGTTCCCGGCGCCCCCGACGCGGCCGGAAGCATCTTCACCCGCTCCAGCGCCTCCTTGACGCCCCGGGGCGTCAGGGGATGGGCGTCGGCGAAGGCGTGCAGCAACACCGTGGCCAGGTCCCGGTTGACGACGGGCACGCAGTACTCCGGTCGCCGTCCGTACGCCTCCTCGTACTCGTCGAGGAACTGCTGGCCCACGGGGTTGCTCTCGTCGTACTGGTCGAGCCCGGTCCACCCGTAGATCGCGTCCCACATGATCTGGTGGATCCACGCGTTCTGGAAGGCCGTGCCCAGATAGCGCGGCGGGTCCCAGTCGAGCGCCTTGAGGGCCGGGTTGAGGTGCACGATCCCGAACCCGAACCCGCAGTGCACCAACGCCGCCGGCTTCGCCTCGCGGACCTTGCGCAGCGGCTCGCCGACGTCCTGCGCCGTCTGGGCGATCCACTCCTCCGCCACGATCCGGATGCCCCTGGCCGCACAGGCCCGGCGGAAGTTCCTGACGTAGGAGTCCCCGACGAGCGACTGCTCGATGAGCACCCCCACGTCCCCGTGGCCCGCCTTGGCGAGCAGGTCGGCCCAGAAGATGGGTTCGTCGGTCATGGACCCCATCGACAGCGCGAAGGTCCACTCCCCCAGCCAGTCGTCGGTGCCGGTCACGCTGATCGCGGGAACGTGGAAGCGCTGCTCGATGGCCTCGCGCGTCGGCACGCAGTTGTCGGTGATGGCGGGGCCGAACACGGCCAGGCAGCCCTCGTCGACGAGCTCGCCGTAGGCGTCGATCACCGCCTTGATCGTCCCCTTGGGCAGGCCCTCCACCTCCCGGAAGACGATCTCGACCGGTCGGTCGAGCACGCCTCGCTCGAGCGCCTGCCTGAACACGAGCTCGAACGGACGGACCAGGTCCAGGCGCGCCTCTTGCGGATAGCCGTCGGGGAGCTTGAAGTCGAAGAGGTAGCCGAGCTTGATGGGCTCGGCGGTGCTTTCGTACGACACTCGCTCCCCCTCCGGCCCGACCAGGCGCCGAGACGCCGCCCTAACCTGACATTTGTTCCGTGAACATACGAGACCGGTGCGACAGCGTCAATCGACCGGCGTCATGTCTGGCTCGCGGTCATCCGTCACTCCATGTACGCATCGATCATCTCGAAGAGGCCCGCCGTGATGAGTGGGTCGTCGGTGAGCGGCCCGGCGACCGCGGCTCGGGCCGCGTCCCTGATCGTCAGGCCTTCGCCGACGAGCCGGCCGGCGGCGACGAGGACGCGGGTCGACGCCACCTCCCGGAGCCCCGCGGTCTCGAGCTGGCGGATCGCCTGACCGAGCCGCACGAGTTGGACCGCCGTGCCATGGTCGACCCCGGCCTCGTGGGCCACGACCTTCTCCTCCAATTCCGACGGCGGGAAGTCGAGCTCGATGGCGACCATGCGCTGGCGTGTCGAGTCCTTCAGGTCCTTGAGCACGCTCTGGTACCCCGGGTTGTACGACACGACCAGGCCGAAACCCGGCGCGGCGTCGAGGGTGACACCGAGCCGGTCGATCGGCATCTGACGACGATGGTCGGCAAGGGGATGGAGCACCACCGTCGTGTCCTGGCGCGCCTCGACGATCTCGTCGAGGTAGCAGATGGCCCCGTCACGGACCGCTCGCGTCAGGGGCCCGTCGACCCACGTCGTGTCGCCGCCCTGGAGCAGGAAGCGGCCGACCAGGTCGGCCGTCGTCAGGTCGTCGTGGCAGGCGACCGTCACGAGTGGCCGGTCCAGGTCGTAGGCCATCGCCTCGACGAACCGCGTCTTGCCACAGCCGGTCGGCCCCTTGAGCAGGATGGACAGGCCCTGGCGGTAGGCGGCCTTGAAGACCTGCTCCTCCTTGCCGACGGGCACGTAGTACGGCCGCGCCCCCTGCGTCACGCGGTGCTCCTCTCCACGACCAGGCGCTCCTTGGTGCGCGCTCTGCGCTGCCACGACCTGCGCCGGAGCTCAGCCGAGCGCAGCGCCGAGCGGAACAGGGCGCCGACGACCGCCGGCAGGTGCTCCCCCCGTGCGATCGAGGCGTGTGCGGCGGTGCCGAACACCCGTCGCAACGCCGCCGCGTCCGCGCCTGCGCCGATGCTGAGGCACAGGCAGCCGATCCCGTGGCGCCGGGCTTCCGCCAAGGCGCGGCGGGCGTCCGCCTCGCCGTAGGCGCTCTCGTACCCGTGGTCATAGGCCAGCCCGTCCGACAAGACGACCAGCAACCGCCGAGCCGTCCCGCCGTCGCCTTCGAGGACGGCTGCGCCGTGGCGGATGGCCGCGCCGAGCCGTGTGTAGGCCCCTGGGGCGAACCCGCCGAGGCGCTGGAGGACCGATGCGTCCATCTGGTCGGCGAAGCGCTTCACCGGCACCAGGTGCACCGCGGATCGGCCCTGCGAACGGAAGGCGTAGAGCGCCACCCGGTCGCCCAGCTCGAACAGCGCCATGCTGAGCGCGGCCGCCGCCGACCGTTGGTGCTCGTGCACCGGGACGCCCATGGCGCCGGGCAGGCCGGCCGAGCCCGAGACGTCGAGCAAGACCAGCACGGACAGGTCTCGGCGGCGGCGCAGGTTGTCGAGGTAGACCCCCTCGTCGGGGGCCGACCCGGCCAGTGCTTCGACGCGCGCCTCCACGGCCGCGTCGATGTCGACGTCGTCTCCCTGCAGCTGCCGGTGGCGACGCTCGAGCTCCGTCCCCAGTCGACCGAGGGAGCGCCGCAGGGGCAGGGTGTCGGGCACCGGGAGCGGTGCCGCGTCCTCGGGGCGCGGCACCGATTCCGTGACCGTGCACCAGGCCGGCCGGTAGCGACCCCGGATCCCGTCCCACTCGGGATAGGTGAAGCGCCTCGGTGCGAAGGCCGGGGTTCCCTCGGGTATGCGGGCGACCGCCGTTGACACGGCGTGGCTCGGTGCGACGCGGGTCGCCCGCCTCGACGTGCGGGTCGGCGAGCCGGCACCGGGCGGGCCCGATCCCGGCGAGCGGCTGTCGGTGAACAGGTTCTTGAGCAGCCGCCCGATCCCACCACCACCGCCGACCGGGCTCGAGAACAGGTCGGCACCTTCGAGCGCGCCCTCCTCCTCGTCGTCGAGCACCGCCGGCGGCACCGCAGGCTCGGTCCTCGGCGCGTGGCGTGCCGGCACGCCGTCGTCTGCCGGGCGGCACGCAGACGCGGACGACAAGACCTGCCGGGGCCGGATCATCCCGAAGATCGCAGGCGGGTCCCCGAGCTCCGCAGCGCTCATGGCGATCGCCAAGGATGCGGCCGGCGAATCGCTGCGGCCGGCGATCGCGTCGTCGACGACGGATCGGACCGACAGGGGCAGCAGTCCGTGCCGGCCGGCGAGCGCCCGGTGGCCCTCGATCGACAGGTAGCGGCGGGCCAGCGACGGACGCCGCGCCAGGGGTGCGAGCAACGCCGCGTCGAGACTTCCGCCTTCGAGCAGCGACGCCTGCACCGCCAGTGAGCGGATCTGCTCGTCGGCGTGGCGCGTGGTGTCGATGAAGATGGTGGCGCCGTCCGTCCACGCCGGCGCGTCCGCTCCTGCAGCGGCTACGTCCACGGACCGCCCGGCGATGGCCGACGCGAGCAAGCGAAACCGCGCCGGGCTGTCCGCCGACGGCCCAATGCTCACGCGTTCCCCGGGCGCACCGGCCTCACCATCGTTCCGAGCGTATTGACCACACCGTGGAGGGTCAATCGGATCGTGGCCGACGAGCGACGCGATAGGGTGCGGAACAACTCTTCGGTTCCGGCCCGCATGGGTTCCACGGGTGCCACGGGAACGACCAAGGCCGCGAGGGAGCGGACCCCGATGATCGACTTCCACGAGCAGGCAGTGATCGTCACCGGCGCCGGCCGTGGCCTCGGCCGGTTGTACGCCATCGAGCTGGCCCGACGCGGTGCATCCGTGGTCGTCAACGACCTCGGCGGCTCTGTGGAGGGCAACGGCGCCGACCCGTCGGTCGCCGACGGGGTCGTCGGGGAGATCAGGGCCGCGGGAGGCACCGCGGTCGCGTCCCACGACTCGGTGGAGACGCCCGAGGGGGGTGAGGCGATCGTGCGGTGCGCGCTGGAGAGCTACGGCCGAGTCGATGCCGTCGTCTCCAACGCCGGGATCTTCCACACCACGAGCTTCGAGGAGCTGTCGTCGGCCGATTGGCGGCGCATGCTGCGCGTCCACCTGGACGGCGCGTTCCACCTCGGCCAGCCCGCATTCCGGGCCATGAAGGCGCAGGGCTACGGCCGCTTCGTCTTCATCGCATCCTCTGCCGGGCTCTTCGGGCAGCCCAGCAGCGCCCACTACGCCGCGGCCAAGGCGGGCGTGATGGGCCTGACGAACGTGATCGCCATCGAGGGCGAGCCCCACGGGATCCTGGCGAACACGGTGCTCCCGTTCGGCTACTCGCGGATGGTGACCTCGACCCTCGGGGAGGCGGAAGCGGAAGCGCTGCGGGAGGCATCGGGCTTCATGCGGGCGATCGATCCGGACCTGGTCGTCCCGCTGGTGACCTTCCTGGCCAGCAGGTCCTGCACCTTGACGCATCACAATTACTCCGCCTGCGCCGGCCGCTTCGCGCGCGTGTTCGTCGGGATCGGCGCGGGCTGGGTCGCAGACAAAGGGTCCACACCCTCGGCGGAGGACATCGAGACACACCTCGCCGCGGTGTCGGCGACCGAGCCCTTCATCGTCCCGACGTCGATCTTCGACGAGGTGGCAGGGGTCTGCGGGCGGCTGGGCATCACCACCTGAGCGCGCTACCGCTTCGCCACGCCTCGGAGCACGACGTCACGTTGGTGCTTGAGCGCACCTCGTTTCCCGGCTTCCTCGATGATGTGCTCGGGGACCCAGGTCAGCTCCACCACGCACCGGGCCATCAGCGGCGTCGGTCCCTGGTCGAGGCGCAGCTGGCCCGACGCCTCCCCTTCCCGCAGCAACGCCGTCAGACGGCGCAACAAGGCCGAGAACGACCACCCGAGGTCGATGGTGTCCGGCGGGGACTGGCGTTGCCACGCCAGCTGGATCTTGAACTCGTCGTTGAAGCGGTCCATGACGTTGATGTGGAGCCAGGCCACCGCGTCCAGCTTCTCGAGCGGCGTGGAGTCCGAGGCGAACGCGGCGTCCCATCCGGCGACGGACTTCTCGAAGAAGGACCGCATGATCGAGGTCAGGAGCTCTTCCTTCGAGCCGATCACCCGGTAGACGCTCCCGGTGCTCATCCCCGCGGCGGAGGCGATGTCCCGCACGGTCGTGACCTCGTAGCCTCGACGGCCGAACTCCGCCCGGGCGACGGCCCGGATGGACGCGGCCCGGTCGTCGTCGGCAACCTCGTCGCCCTCGTGCCAGTGCTCGATGACCCGCTCCACCGCCGCGAGGGCGTCCGACCGGTCCAGCTCGGCCGTCTTCGGCGGCGTTGCCGCCACACCATGGAGCAGGATCCCGCACAACGCGGCTGCGACGCGGTCGACCGCGGCGAACCGATGGAAGAACCCGAGGCCCACGTGGAGCATCGTCTGGCACATCCGGTCGGCGAGCATGGCCAGGTCGACGCCGGGCCGGATGACCCCGCCCGCGCGGCCGATCTCCAAGGCCTGGAGCATCGCCGCCTCGATCCCGCGCGGCGTCCGGTTCGCCATCTTGACGAGCTCCGGCCCTGCGCCGGCCGGCGGCTCGTTGAAGCTGAAGTGCACGGCCACGCTGTGGCGCACTGCGCACTCGGCGACGGCCGTCCCCAACGCCGTGATGGTACCGGTGATGTCGCCGGGTTCCGTGCCCTTCAGCTCCGCGCGCACGGTGTCGGCGATCCGGTCGAGCTCGGCGTGATATCGGTGGACCAGCTCGACGACGATCGCTTCCTTGGAGTCGAAATGGTGGTACAGGCTCCCGGGCTTGATGCCGCACGCGTCGGCGATCTCCTGCAGCGATGTGCGAAGGCCACGTGAGGCGAACAGCTGGGATGCGGTCTCGAGGATCTCGTCCCGACGGGCCAGGTGCGGATCCGCGGCGCCGAGGAGGCTGAGACCGCTGCTCCCGCCGGGCCTCGGGTGCTTGGTCGTCACGTCAGGACACGCTCCTCGCGCCGTCGATGGTCACGCATTTGGCACCGCTGCACTGGACGTACGATTTAACACCATTCGCCGTCCGGCCGACGTTCCGCCCTGGCGAGCCGATCCGCGAGGGGATTCGCCCTCCACCGATTGAGGTCCTGCACACGGTGTGACAGTGTCTCGGAATATGCGATTCGGACTCGATGTGGCACAGCAGCGCATGCCGTGGGACGAGCTGGTACGCCGTGTGCGGCTCGCCGAGGAATGGGGCTTCGACGGCGTCTGGGGGTTCGACCACTTCCAGCCCATGTACGGGAAGGGACCGGGCGAGGCGTTCGAGGGCATGACGACGCTTGCCGCCCTCGCCGGGGCCACGACACGCATCCGGCTCGGTCTGCTCGTCACCGGCGTGACGTACCGGCACCCGTCGGTGCTCGCCGCGCAGGCCATCACCATCGACCACGCGTCACACGGCCGGCTCGAACTGGCCCTCGGCGCGGCCTGGTTCGACAAGGAGCACCACGAGCTCGGCATCCCCTTCCCGCCCATCGGCGAGCGCTCCGCGTTGCTGGAGGACACCCTCGAGATCGTCACCCGCCTCTTCACCGGCGAGGTGGTCTCCTACCAGGGACGGGTCGTGTCCCTGCACGACGCGCAGTTGCGGCCGACGCCGGTGCAACGGCCACATCCGCCCATCTGGATCGGCGGGACCGGCCCCCGCCGGACGCTGCCGCTGGTGGCCAAGTATGCGGACGTGTGGCACGCCTTCGGCTCGCCGAACTCCCTGCGCGAGGCGTCCGAGCGCGTCGACGAGCTCGCCACCAGGGCCGGCAGGGACCCCGCCGACATCCTCCGTGCCGGGTCGCTCTCGCTCGACGACCTGGACACGGCGCGCAAGCACGCCGCCAAGTGGCACGACGCGGGCTACGGCTACCTGGTGTGCGGCTGGCCCGAGACGGGCGCGCCCCAGATCGAGCGGTTCGTGCGCGAGGTGATGCCGGACTTCACCGGGTGATCGGTCGCCGCCGCTAGGCGAACTCGGCCCGCCGCCGGTGGAAGCGCCACGACGTCGCTGACGGCACTGGCCTCGTCGTCGCTCCACTGGGTGACGAGGGTGTTGAGCGCACCCCCTCGGCCACCTCGGCGGACGTCCGGATGGGCGTGCTCACAGCTCGACGTCGACGATCGGCATCTCGAGCGGGTTCACGTTCACCGACCGCATCGCCGGGAGCAGCCGGTCGTAGGGAAGTCCGGCCAGGAACCCGTCGATGACCCGGTGGTTGTTCGAGATGTGCCCTTCGATCTGCTCGGAGAGGCGCAGGTACTCGAAGCTCTTGGCGTGCAGGCCCCGCTGCTGCCTGGGGATGTTGGAGAAGTCCTGGGCGGGGATGGGCGGCCACCGCTCGTCGTCGTGCTGCCACACCTCGGGGGGCGGCGGCGCCTCGGGCTCGCTCCCCTCCGGGAACCGGGCCAGCGACCAGATCTCCATCAGCGTCTCCTCCGGCCCGAGCGGCCGGAACCGGTACGCGGAGGCGCCCGAGTACATGGGGAGCACGAAGTAGTGGGGGAAGCAGTAACCCATCGGCTCGTTCATCGACTGCGCTTCGAGCTCGTTGAGATCGGGGACGTCGTGGCCCTCGGCGCGGTGCCAGGCGACGACGGCGTCGTTGAGCGTGCGGTGCCACGTCGACATGGCCAGCTCGGGGTCGGCCGGCAGCTCGATCTCCCGCTCCAGCCGTTCGGCGATGCGCAGGTCGGTCGCGTGCACCATCCCGTTCATGCCCTCGCTCATCATCCGGAGGTACTGCAGCTCGGCGTCGAGCCACTTCCGGGGGTCGAAGGGACGGTCCCGGCGCGGGATCCGGTCCGGAAGCACGAGCTGGGGGTGCGACTGGATCACGTGGTACTGCTCCTGGAAGGCCTCTTGGGCGAGCTTCCAGTTCGCCGGGAGCCGGCACGCGTACCACCACTCGGCCCGCAGCGACTCGACCTTCCAGGCGTCGAGGACGGCGGCCACCGGCTCGAGGCACTGGCGCAGCGGCGGGGCCTCGTCGCTGAGGTTGATCCAGGCGCACCCGCCCCACACCTCGCAGCGCACCGGCGTCAGGTCGAGGTCCCCGGGCTGCAGGTTGTGCTCGCTGAAGGTCTTGGGCCTCGAGACGAAGGTGTTCTTTCCGTCCGAGCGGTAGCACCACCCGTGGAACGGGCAGGTGAACCCACTGTCGCAGGTCCCGCGTCCCTGCGCGACCTGGACCCCCCGGTGGCGGCAGGCGTTGTGGAACGCCTGCACCCCGAGGTCGTCGGTGCGCACCACGACGAGGGACTGGTCGAGGAATTCGTACACGATGAAGTCGTTCGGCCTCGGGATCTCCTCGAGGCGACAGGCCATCTGCCACACACGCGGCCACAGGAGCTCGACTTCCATCCGGTAGAAGTCCGGGTCGTAGTACCGCTCCTTGGGGACCCGGTCCGGCAGCTCCATGGCGTGGGGCACCGGGAGCGCCGACCACTTCCGATCCATGATCGCCACGCCGCCGCCTTTCCTCTCGGACGGTCCTGGCGAGTACCCTATACCAACCGGTCGGTACAAGGCCCTGGCGCCGGGCCCCCCGGCTGACATCGCAACACGCCGCGCCCGGCGCGATCCCGTATGACGACCTCACCCGAACCAGCATCCGGCCAGTCCCCGGGCCCGCCCGCTCCCGACGTCGACGTGCTGGTCGTCGGCGCCGGCATCACGGGCATCTACCAGCTCTACCGCGCCCGCGAGGCCGGGTTCTCGGTGCAGCTGGTCGAGGCCGGCGACGGGGTGGGGGGCACCTGGTACTGGAACCGCTACCCCGGGGCCCGGTTCGACTCCGAGAGCTACACCTACGCCTTCCTGTTCTCGAGGGAGTTGTTCGACGAATGGGAGTGGCAGGAGCACTTCGCCGGCCAGCCCGAGATCGAGCGCTACCTCAACCACGTGGTCGACCGCTTCGACCTACGGCGCCACATGCGCTTCGGCGCCAAGGTGATCTCGGCGACCTACGACGAGCCGTCGGGCACGTGGCGGGTGGTGACCGGCGACGGCGGCGAGGTCCGGACGCGCGTTCTCGTCGCCGCCACCGGCGTGTTGTCGGTGCCGTACTTCCCCGACGTGCCCGGGCGCGAGGACTTCCGTGGCGAGTCGTACCACACGGGGCTGTGGCCGACGACGCCGGTCGACTTCGCCGGCAAGCGGGTCGCCGTCATCGGCACCGGGTCGAGCGGTGTCCAGCTGATCCCGGTCATCGCCGGCGAGGTGGCCTCCCTCACCGTCTACCAACGCACCGCCAACTGGTGCACACCGCTCAACAACGCGCCCATCGCACCAGACGAGCAGGCGAAGCTCCGGGCCGACTTCGACGCGATGTGCGAGACGCTCAACACGTCCCCCGCCGGGTTCCTCCACGGGGCGCACGACCGTGCCACCTACGACGACCCGGAGGAGGAGCGGCTGGCCTTCTTCGAGCAGATGTGGAACAGCCCGGGGTTCTCCAAGCTCATCAGCCACTACACCGATCTGATGGTCGACCCGGCCGCCAACGCCGAGTGGTGCGAATTCCTCGCCGGCAAGGTGCGCGGCATCGTGCGGGACCCGGCCACCGCCGAGAAGCTGATCCCCAAGGACCACCGTTTCGCCGAGAAGCGTCCTCCCTTCGTGCACGGCTACTACGAGGCGTTCAACCTCCCCGATGTGATGCTGGTCGACCTGAAGGAGACGCCGATCCTCCGGGTCACCCCGAACGGGATCGAGACGGCCGAGGGCATCCGGGAGTTCGACATCGTGGTGTGGGCGACCGGCTTCGACTTCGGCACCGGCGCCCTCCTGCGCATGGGCATCCGCGGCCGGGACGGGCTCGCGCTGGCGGACGACTGGGCCGACGGCCCGCGGACGTTCCTCGGCGTCCAGACGGCCGGGTTCCCGAACCTCTTCTTCCCCGGCGGGCCGCATGCCGCGGCGGGCAACAACCCCCGCTACAACGGTGACCAGGTGGACTTCGTCACGGAGACGATCGTCTACGTGCGTGACCACGGCTACGACACGGTCGAGGTGGGCCGCGAGGCGCAGGAGCGGTGGACGAGCATGGTCGACCGCAACGCCTCGAAGTCCAATTTCGGCGAGATCAGCTACTACTTCGGGACCAACATCCCGGGAAAGCCCCGCAAGTACCTCCTCAACTCGGGCGGACGGCCCAAGCTCTTCGCCATGATCGCCGAGGTGCTTCAGAGCGACTACGCGGCGTTCCGCATGTCCCGCTCCTCGGACCGCTCGACGGACCGCGCGACGGACCGCTCGACGGATCTCACCGGCACCTCCGCCTGAGCAGCCGGCGCCGCGTCCGGGCGCGTGCCACCGCCCTTCAGACGGTGGCCACGGGCGTCAGGGGCGAGCCCACCGCGCCCGGCAACCGCAGCGGCGGCGCGGTGAGCAGGAAGCGGCTGCGGCCCTGCGTGCGCAGCCACGACGCCAGCTCGTGCAGGTACCACATCTCCCCGAGGGGGACGCCCAGCCGGAACAGGCAGAGGTGGTGGATCGGGAGGAACGAGTGGCGGCTGGGGTCCTTGTCCCTGCCCACCAGCCCCTCCACCGCGTAGTTGTCGGCCACCAGCGCCGAGATCTGCGAGTCGGCGATCCACTGCAGCAGCGCCTCGTCCCGGGCGTCGAGATAGGTGCACATGGCGTGGATCTTCACCGGGTCCGGGTGGCGGTCCCACTCCAGGACCTTGGTGGCGAAGCCGGTGTGCAGCAGCAGCATGTCGCCCGGCTCCACCACCACCCCGTCGGCCGCCATGACCTCCCGCAGCGTCTGCAGGTCCACGCCGTGCCAGTCGTGGCCGAGGTGGTGGGCCAGGTCGACGAGCACGCCGCGCCCCTGGACGCCGGTGGCGGCCATGTGCTCCAGGCCGAGGTGGTGTGCGAAGCACAGGTGCCGGCCTCCGTCCCCCGCCGCGTCCGGCCTCGGCCCGACGAGGTCGACGTCGGCTCGATAGCCGTTGTAGTACACGGGCTCCTCGACCCCGTCACCGTCGGCGTCGAACTCGGCGCCGACGTGGGCGAGGGAGTCCCATTGCGTCGAGTACTGCAGCGACAGCGTGACGACGTCGTCGGCCCAGACGTCCACGTAGCGGGGGTCCCCCTCGTCCATCCCGCTCATGTGCACGTTGTAGAAGGTGCCGGGGTTGCCCCGCATGTCCTCGGTCGGCGTCAGGACGGGCGGGTGCCGCCGCTGATTGAGGGCAGTGCCGCCGGGGAAGTCGAGGGGCAGGCTCAGGCAGAAGCTGAGACCGGCCTCGACCTCGCGCACGCCCTGGAGGACCTTGTCGGGGGTGAGGAGGTTGATCCGGCCCAGTTCGTCGTCCTCGCCCCAGTCCCCCCAGGTCGATCCGGGCGGACGGTGCCGCCACCGCTTCCCCACGTCCATTCCTCCCTGGTCGCACGGGCACCTTCGGGACCCTCGGGCACCTTCACGGACCCTCGGGCACCTTCCGGGACCCTCGGGCACTTTCCGGCACTTTCGACCGGCGGCCCTCAGCATTTCATGTACCGACCGGTTGGTCTAACATCCAGCTGGCGCGCAGGGAGGACGTGGTCATGCCGGAGAAGCCGGAGAAGAAGGACTTCATCGTGTCCGCCGACGGGCACATCCTCGAGCCCACGGACCTCTTCGTCACCCGTCTCCCGAAGCACCTGCGGGACCGAGGGGTGTGGGAGGAGGACTTCGAGATCGAGCCGTTCGTCGAAGGCGGCGCCCGCGTGTTCCGGCGGCTGCACACGCCGGGGTTCGAGGGCTGGACGATCTCCCGCTACCGCCAGACGAGCGGACGCACCCCCGAGGGGGACCCCGAGCTGATCATCGAGGACATGGACGTCGACGGGGTCGACGTCGCCGTCATGCACCCGAACCTGTCGCTGTTCGGGCTTTACTCCGACGACCACGAGCTGTCCATGGCCCATGCCCGCGTGTACAACGACTACGTCGTCGAGCGGTTCAGCCCGCACTTCTCGCGAATCGTGCCCACGGCGCCGGTGCCGATCACCGATGTCGCGGACGCCGTCGCCGAGATCGATCGCGTCGCGGCGGCCGGCTTCCGGGCGATCCTCCTCCCGGCGGTGCCGCCCAAGCCGTACTACTCGCGGGAGTTCGACCCGGTGTGGGCCGCGGCACAGGCCAGCGGGATGCACGTGTTCATCCACACCCAGACCGGCGGCGTCAAGGTGAACGAGCCGGACGCCACCACGCTCAAGGTCGTCAAGGAGAATGCTGCGCAGGTCAACCTGCCGATGACCGAGAAGTCCGCCTCCAGGCGGATGGTCACCCAGTGCGTCTACAGCACCATCGTCCCGCAGCAGGTCATCTGCGAGCTCATCGGCGGAGGGGTCGCCGAGCGCTATCCCGAGCTGCACTTCGCGCTGATCGAGTTCAACGCCCACTGGCTGGCCTCGCTCGTGGGCTCCATGGACAAGTGCTGGGTGACGGGCATCGGCCAGGACGCCGACTGGTGGCTCGGGCAATGGGACGACACCCGTCCCGCGAACGACCAGCCGGGGATGGCGCAGCTGTTCCGCCTGAACGAGAAGTGGCCCTACCCGCTCACACCGAGCGAGTACGTCCGGCGCCAATTCCACGTGTCGTTCCAGGACGACCCGGTGGCGGTGGCGGCCCGGCACATCACCGGGCCCTCGGCGATCGTGTGGGGCAACGACTACCCGCATGCCGAGGGGACCTTCCGCGGGAGCCGGGAGCTGATCGCCGCGCAATTCGCGGATGTGCCCGAGGACGAGCGGCGGGCGATCCTCGGCGGCACCCTCGCCGGGCTCCTGGGCTACGACGTCCACGTCGCCGCCTGACCGGCGCGCCGGCCGCGTCCGCCACGTGCCCCCGGTGACCGAGCTCCGCTTCGACGGACGTGTGGCCGTGGTCACCGGTGCCGGGCGGGGCATCGGCCGCTCCTACGCGCTCCTCCTGGCGCAGCGCGGCGCGAGCGTCGTCGTCAACGACCTCGGAGGCTCGATCGGCGGATCCGGGTCCGACGCGGCGCCGGCGTCCGGCGTCGCCGCCGAGATCGAACGGGCCGGCGGCGCAGCGCTCGCCGACACCTCCGACGTGTCCTCCACGGCGGGCGCGCGGTCGCTCGTCGACGCCGCCGTCGAGCGCTTCGGGCACATCGACGTCCTGGTGAACAACGCCGGGATCGTCCGGTGGGCGGGCTTCCCCGAGGCCGACGAGGAGAACCTGGCCCGCCACTGGGCGGTGCACGTGGGCGGCTCCTTCCACACCGCCCGGGCCGCATGGCCCCTCATGGCGGCGCGGGGCTACGGCCGCATCGTGATGACGACGTCGAGCGGGATGTTCGGGCTGCCCAACAACACCTCGTACGCCACCGCCAAGGCCGGTGTCGTCGGTCTGGCGCGGAGCCTGGCCACCGCCGGCGCCCCCCACGGGATCAAGGTCAACCTGGTGGCGCCGGCCGCCATGACCAGGATGGCGGGCCCGGCCGCCGACCACGGGGGCGAGGCGGACGCAGGCCCGATGGCGCCGCATCTCGTGGCGCCCCTGGTGGCGTACCTGGCCCACGAGACCTGCCCCGTGACCGGCGAGATGTACGCCGCGGGCGCGGGGCGCTTCGCCCGCATGTTCATCGCCTGCGCCCCGGGCTACGTCCATCCGGACGGGGGCTCGGGCGACGGCCCGGGCCCGACCGTCGAGGAGGTGGCCGCCAACTGGGCGGCGATCAACGACGAGAGCGGCTACCGCGTGCCTGCCGACCTGCCCGCGTGGTCGGCCGCCTTCCTTTCGCACCTGCCGCAAGACGCATAGCCGCGCCCCGCACCCGCCGCCGGGCGGACAACGGCCCGAACCGCCCCTACTCGTCGAGGAACCGCCCCTACTCGTCGAGAAGGTCGGGCTGCTGGGCGACGACCCAGTCGTAGAGCGGCTGGAACGAGAACCAGCCGGCGACGTGGTTGCCGACCTGGCCGGCGGTCTTCTCCGCCTGATCGGGGTCGATGAGCACCGGGGTGCCGGCCGACTCGGCCAGCAGCTGCGCCTGGCACGTGCGCTCCATGGTGATGAACCACCACGCCGCCTCGTCGACGCTGTGGCCGACCGTGAGCAGGCC
Organism: Acidimicrobiales bacterium; assembly: GCA_035623275.1. Taxonomy (GTDB): domain Bacteria; phylum Actinomycetota; class Acidimicrobiia; order Acidimicrobiales; family UBA8190; genus DASPTT01. The sequence continues at coordinate 4,713 of DASPTT010000050.1, read as the reverse complement.
GTGGTTCGACAGGATGGCCGCCTTGCGCCCACCGAGCGCATGGGCGATGCGCTTGCCCTCCTCCAGGTCGAGGACGACGCCGGTGTAGTCGTCGAACACGGCATGGTCGCCGTGGAAGGCGCACGAGTCCTGCGTGAGCGGATCGAGGGTCCGGCGCAGCGACGACCACGTCTTGCCGTAGACGGAGTGGGCGTGCGCGGCGGACACGACGTCGGGGCGGGCGGCGTGGATCTGCGAGTGGATCACGAACGCGGCCTTGTTGACCGGCCAGTCGCCCTCGACGACGTCGCCCTGGTCGTTGACGAGGAGCAGGTCCTTCACCCGGATCTGCTTGAAGTTCATGCCCAGCGGATTGACCCAGAAGTGGTCGAGGCGTTCGGGGTCGCGGGCGGTGATGTGGCCGGCCACGCCCTCGTCGAAGCCGAACTGCCCGAACAGGCGGAAGGCGGCGGCCAGCCGCTGCTTGCGGTGCTGGCGCTCCTGTTCCGGCGTGTCGAACTTCGGGTACTTGTGCGGGACGCGATCGGACGCCATGGGAGAGATCCTACGGGCCTTGTACCGATCAGTCCATAGACTCGGGACCCATGGACCTCTCACTGGGGGAACGAGAGCGCGATCTGGTCGGGCTCTGCCGCGACTTTCGCCCGCAACGAGATCGCGTCGCGGGCCCCGCTCGCCTGGGAGGAGGGCCGCTGTCCGATCGACCTCCTGCGCGAGATGGGCGAGCTGGGACTGCTCGGCATGCTCGTCCCCGAGGAGTGGGGCGGGATCGGCATGTCCACCGTCGGCTTCGTCGCCGCCATGGAGCAGATCGGGCTCGCCGACCAGTCGGTGGCGGCGGCGTGGCAGGCGCACGTGACGATCGGCTCCCTGCCGCTGTACCTCTTCGGCGACGACGCGCAGCGTGAGCGCTGGCTGCGCCCGCTGGCCGAGGGGCGCGCCCTCGGTGCGTTCGGGCTCACCGAGCCCGACGCCGGTTCCGACGCCCGAGGGATCCGGACGCGTGCCGAGCGGCGCGACGGCGGCTGGCTGATCAACGGCCGTAAGACGTTCATCTCCAACGCCGGCACGGACATGTCCTTCGGGGTGACGCTGCTGGCCCGCACGGGACCCACCGATGGCCCGCCGACCTACGCCAGCTTCGTCGTCGAAAGGGACACGACCGGATTCACGCTGGGCCCGAAGATGCGGGGCATCGGGTGGCGCGGCCTCGACACGCGCGAGCTGTCCTTCGAGGACGTCTGGGTGCCCGACGACCATCTCGTGGGCGACCCCGACCTCGGGCTCAGCCAGTTCCTGCGCACGCTGGAGGTCGGCCGCATCTCGATCGCCGCCCTGTCGCTCAGCCTGACCCGAGCCGTCTTGGACCTGGCCACCGACTACGCCCGCCAGCGCACCCAGTTCGGCCAGCCCATCTCCAAGTTCCAGGCCGTGCAGTTCAAATTGGCGGACATCGCCACCGAGCTCGAGGCGGCGCGCTGGCTCACCTACCGGGCCGCCTACCTGCGCGACAGCGGTGAGCCGTTCCAGAAGGAGGCGGCGATGGCCAAGCTCAAGGCCAGCCGCACCGCGACATGGGCCGCGTCGGAGGCGGTCCAGATCCACGGTGGCGTCGGCTACATGCTCGAGACACCGGTGGCCCGCTTCTATTGCGACTCGAAGGTCCTGGAGATCGGCGAGGGCACCAACGAGATCCAGCACCTGGTGATCGCCCGGGCCCTGGGCTGCTGAGCGACGGGGGCAGGCGTTCCGCCGCGTCAGATGGCGGCCAGCCGCCGCAGGGCCGCGGCGATGTCGCCGCGATCGGGCAGCCAGGCGTGCTCGAGCTCCGGCGCGTAGGGCGGTGGCGTGGCCAGGGCGCCGACCCGCTCGACGGGCGCGTCGAGGTCCCAGAAGCCCTCGCGGGCCACGACGGCGGCGATCTCGGCACCGATGCCGAACGGGACGACCGCCTCGTGCGCGACCAGGAGCCGGCCGGTCTTGGCCACCGAGGCCAGGATCGTGTCGACGTCGAGGGGAGCCACCGTCCGCAGGTCGATCACCTCGGCGGAGATCCCGTCCCCGGCCACCGCCTCTGCCGCGGCGATCGCCTCGTGGACCATCCGCGAGACGGAGACCACCGTGAGGTCGGACCCGGGGCGCACCACGGCGGCCGCGCCGATGGGCAGGACGTGGTCGGCGGGCGGCTGCGGCCCCTTCATGCCGTAGAGCAGCCGGTTCTCGATGAAGACCACCGGGTTGGGGTCCTGGACAGCGGCGCGCAGGAGGCCGTAGGTGTCGGCAGGGGTCGAAGGCATGACGACGCTCAGGCCGGGGACGTGGGCCAGGAGCGCCTCCAGGCTCTGGCTGTGTTGGCTCCCAGAGGAGCGCCCGGCGCCGAACTGGGTACGCACGGTGAGCGCCATCTGGGCCGACCCCCCGGTCATGAACGTCATCTTGGCGGCCTGGTTGAGCAGCTGGTCGAAGCACACGCCGAGGAAGTCGAGGTACATGAGCTCGACCACCGGCCGCATCCCGGCCATGGCCGCGCCGACGCCGCATCCCACGACGGCCATCTCGGAGATCGGGGTGTCACGCACGCGGTCGCCGAACCGATCGCGCAGCCCGCGCATGAGGCCGAAGACGTTGCCGCCCTCGCCCACGTCGATGCCTGCCACGAAGACGCGCTCGTCGCCGTCCATCTCGGCCTCCAGCGCGCTGCGGATGGCGTCCATCGTGCGGAAGACCGGCGCCGACTCGTCGGGCGTCGCAGGCTCGTCGCGCCTCGGCCGCGTGCGAACGACGTCATCGCTCACCGTGGCCGGATCGGGGGCGGCGAGCCGGCGCGCCGCCTCGAGAGCGCCGTCGAGCTCGTCGGCCACCGACGCCTCGAGCGCCTTGAGGTCGTCGTCCCCGACACCGGCCGCCGCCAGCCGCGCCGCGAGCACCAGCAGGGGGTCTCGCGCCTTCCATGCATCGACCTCCTCCGGTGCCCGGTAGCGCTGGGGGTCGCCCTCGTAGTGGCCGTGCCAGCGGTAGGTGGCGGCCTCCACGACGACGGGGCCGCGTCCTGCGCGCGCCGCCGTCACGAGGTCCTCCATGACGGCGGCGGTCGCCGCGGCGTCGTTGCCGTCCACCCCGACGTATGGAATGCCGTAGCCAGCCGCCCGCTGCTCGAGCGGCGCCCCGTGCTGGGCAGACACGGGGGAGAACTCGGCGTAGCCGTTGTTCTCGCAGAAGAAGACCACCGGGAGGTCCCACACCGCGGCGAGGTTCAGCGACTCGTGGAAGGCGCCCTGCGCCGGCGCCCCGTCGCCGAAGAACGCCACCACGACCGTGCCGTCGTGGCGGAGCTGCGCGGCGGTGGCCGCGCCCGTGGCGATGGGCAACCCCGCGGCCACGATCCCGTTCGCACCGTAGACGCCGAGCTTGGGATCAGCGATGTGCATCGAGCCCCCGCGGCCGCGGTTGGTCCCCTGGTCCTTGCCCATCAGCTCGGCGAACATGCCGAGGGGGTCCATGCCCTTGGCCAGGCAGTGGCCGTGGCCGCGGTGCGTGGAGGTGATGACGTCGGTCGGCTGCAGCGGCCAGCAGGCCCCGACGGCCGCCGCCTCCTGGCCGATCGAGAGGTGCACGAACCCCGCGATCTCGCCGTTGCGATAGAGGTCGGCCACCCGCTGCTCGAAGCCGCGGATCACCTGCATCCGCCGGTGCATCTCGACGAGATCGGCGACGGAGAACGCCAGGGCGGGGGACGGGTCGACACTCACCGGACGTGCATTGTACTGATCGGTACAATCAGTACACCATGGGTCCGACGAACTCCGAGCAGTCCGACGCTCCCGGCGCTCCCGGCGCTCCCGGCGCTCCCGATGCCGCCAGAGGGCGAAGGGTGGTCGCCATCACAGGGGCGGGCGGCGCCCTCGGCGCGGCCGTGTCCCGCCGGCTCGCCGGCGAGGCGGCCACGGACCTGGTCCTGAGCGACATCAGCGCCGCGACGCTCGACGCCACCGTCGCCGCCCTGCCCGAGGACGTCGGGCAGCTCGAGACGCTGCTGGCCGACGTGAGCGCGCTCGCGCAGGTCGAAGCGGTCGTGGCTCGCGCCGTCGAGCGATTCGGCCGCCTCGACGTGCTGATCGGCAACGCGGGCGTGCTCTCGCCCAACGGACGCATCCACAACCTCACCACCGAGGACTGGGAGCGCGCCTTTCGGATCAACCTGCTCGGCGCCGTCAACAACGTCCGGGCCGCCGTGCCGGTGATGCGCCGCCAGGGCTCGGGCTCCATCGTGCTCACCGCGTCGGTGTCGGGCCTCACGGCCTGGTCGCACGCGGCCCCCTACTGCGCGACGAAGGCGGCTGTGATCCAGCTCGTCAAGGTCGCCGCCCTGGAGTACGCGCGCGACGGGATCCGGGTCAACTGCGTGTGCCCGGGGACCTTCCGCTCCGCCATCCACGACGAGCTGTCCCCCGAGGCCCTGGACGCCATCGCCTCGCGGCACCCGTTGGGCCTGGGTGCGGCCGACGACCTGGTGGGCGCCTATTCGTACCTGGCCGGGGCGGATTCGCGCTGGACGACCGGGGCCGCCCTGGTGGTGGACGGCGGGTACTCCGCACCCTGACCCGGGAGTCACCCCCTGCCGGACTCGATGCCGCGCATGAAGATGTCGGCGAACGGCTTGGCCACGTCGCGGGCGGACAGGCGCCCCCCCGGCCGCAGCCAGAGGTACGTGTA
>DASPTT010000049.1:0-6690 GCA_035623275.1 Acidimicrobiales bacterium | reverse complement strand
GTGGGATCTGCGGTCATGACCGCAGATCCTCCCACCGGGACGCCGGTGCCCGCGGCGCCGGTGCCGCGGGCTACTTGAGCAGCCGCGACAGCCGGCGGTCGGCCAGGGGCTTGCCGCCGGTCTGGCAGGTGGCGCAGTACTGGAGGGACCGGGTGGCGAAGGACACCTGGCGCACGACGTCCCCGCACACGGGGCAGGGCTCCCCGGTCCGCCCGTGCACGCGCATGGCGCGGTGCTTCTCCCCCTTGAGCGCCGAGGCGTCGTTGCCCACGGCCCGGTCCGTGGCCTCGGTGAGGACGCTGACCACCGCGTCGTGGAGCCGGCCGAGCTCGTCCTCCGAGAGCGCCGAGGCGCGCTTGAACGGCGAGAGCCGCGCCACGTGCAGCGCCTCGTCGGAGTAGGCGTTGCCCACCCCGGCGATGAGCGACTGGGACGAGAGCATCGTCTTGACCGTGCCCGCCTCCGGGGTGGCCAGCCGGGCGAGCGCGGCCACGTCGAACGCGGGGTCCAGCGGGTCGATGCCCAACGACGCCACCCCCGGCACCTCCGAGGGGTCGTGCACGACGGAGAGGGCCAGCCGCTTCTCGGTGCCCATCTCGGTGAGGTCGAACCCCGAACCGTCGTCGAGCCCGAGGCGCAGGGCGATCGGGCTCCGGGTCGGGCGCGCCCTGGTGGCGGGGAGCCGGTCCGACCACTTGAGCCAGCCCCCGCGCGCCAGGTGGACGACGAGCCACAGGCTCGCCGCGGCGTCGTCCCCCAAGGGCGCGGGCGGGGCGAAGGCGAGGCAGAGGAACTTGCCCCGTCGCTCGCACCGGGTGACGCTCGTGCCCACCAGGGCGTCGAGCGGGGGGTCCACCGTCTTCAGCGCGGCGATGGCGGCCAGCTCCGCCCGGGTGACCCGGTGGCCCACGGCCCGCTGACGCAGGAAGGCGACCAACGCCTCGACCTCGGGGAGCTCCGGCACGCCACGATTCTCGCTCGACCGGCGCCGGCCGCGACGGCGTGAGGGCATGCCCGTGCCACAGTGGCGACATGTCGGGGCGTCAGGGGGTCGCATGCGGCGCGCCCCACCCGGCGCTCGCCGCGGGCCACCTGGCCCGGGCGGTCCTCGCCACCGCCGCCGGCGCCCTCGTGCTGGCCGGCTGCGCCACGCCCGGCGCCGGCCGCCCGGGCGCGTCCCACCCCGGGGCCGCCGTCGCGCCGTCCACCAGCGCGCCGAGCACCACCACGACGACCACCACCCCGGCCCAGGCGCTGTTGCCAGTGCGGCCGATCGTATGGAGCCCCTGCGGTACGGGTCTCCAGTGCGGGACGGTCACGGTCCCGCTGGACTACGCCCAGCCGCTGGGCCCGTCCATCGCCGTGGCCGTGGCCCGCCATCCGGCCGAGGACCCCGCGGCACGGATCGGCTCGGTGGTGATCAACCCCGGGGGCCCGGGGGCATCGGGCATCAACGACCTCTACAACGAGCTGGGCGCGTTGTCGGGCGACGTGCTGGCGCGCTTCGACGTCGTGTCGTTCGACCCCCGCGGGGTGGGCCAGAGCGTACCGGTCAACTGCGGCGAGGGCGCGGCCGGCAGCCCGGCGCAGCTGCCGGACCCGACACCCACCGACGCGGCGTCGCAGACGGCGCTGCTCGACAACGACACCACCTACGCGGCGGCCTGCAAGACGGCGTCGGGCTACGAGCTCGGCTGGGTCGGCACCATCGACACGGCCATGGACCTCGACCGCATCCGGGCCGCGATCGGCGATGCCCAGCTGACCTTCATCGGCCACTCCTACGGCACCCTGCTCGGCGAGACCTACGCGGAGCTCTATCCGACCCACGTGCGGGCCATGGTGCTCGACGGCGTGATCGACCCCTCGATCTCGATGGTGCAGATGGCCTCGGACCAGGCCGTGGGGTTCGAGAACGTGCTCGACGACTTCTTCGCCTGGTGCGCCTCGACGGGCTGCTCGTGGCGGCCGGCGGGCGATCCCACGTCGGCGCTGCTGGCGCTCATCGCCACCAGCCGTGCCCACATGCTCCCCGGCTACGGCGGCCGCGGGGCGGGACCGGGCGAGTTCTACGACGCGCTGCTCGACACCCTCTACGCCCGCTCCTCGTGGCCGACGCTGGCCGGTGCCCTGGCGCAGGCCCAGGCCGGCAACGGCGCGGCCATCCTCTCGCTCTCCGACGGCTACACCGCACACGGGACGCCCAACCTCGCCGACGCCAACGCGGCCGTCAACTGCCTGGACCATCCCTCGCCCTCGGACCCCTCCGCCTACCCGGCGATGGCCGCCGCCGCGGCGGCGCAGGCCCCCGTGTTCGGTCCACTGCTCATCTGGGGGATCCTCGGCTGTGGCGTATGGCAGGAGCCCGCGACACGGCTCCCGCACGTCATCACCGCCGCGGGGACGCCCCCCATCCTGGTGGTGGGCACGACCAAGGACCCGGCCACGCCGTACGCGTGGGCGCAGCACGTGGCGTCCATGCTGGCGGGGGGCGTCCTCGTCACCCGCGTGGGCGAGGACCACGTCGCCGAGTTCTACAGCGCCTGCGTACGCGCCATCGTGGGCGCCTATCTCGTCGCCGGGACGACGCCGGCCGACGGCACGACCTGCAGCAGCTGACCGCCGGCCTGGTCCACGACCGGGCCGCTCGTCGCGGCGCGCACCCCGCGCGCGATGCTCTGACCGTGCCCACCCGCCGCGCTGCCCCCGACGCGTCGGTCGCGGTCGTGCTGGAGGAAGGCAAGCGCCTCGTCTTCGCCTCGGCGCTCGACTGGCCGGGTTGGTGTCGCGCCGGGCGCGGCGAGGCGCTCGCCCTCGAGGCGCTCGCCGCCTACGCCCCCCGCTACGCGCCGGTGGCCGAGGCCGCGGGGGTCGCCTTCCCCTTCGCCGAGGGGGACGCGGCCTTCGCCGTGCTCGAGCGGCTGGCGGGCTCGGCCACGACCGACTTCGGCGCGCCCGGCTCGCCGGCCGCGGCCGAGGGCGCCACCCTGTCCGCGGCGGACGCGGCGCGCCGCGCCGACCTGGTGCGGGGCTCGTGGGCCGTGTTCGACGCGGTGGTGGCCGACGCGCCGGCGATCCTGCGAAAGGGGCCACGAGGTGGGGGACGAGACCGGGACGCCATCGTCGAGCACGTGCAGGAAGCGGAGAACGCCTATGCCCGAAAGCTCGGCGTCACGCTCGCGGTCGCGGCCGCCGACGATGCCTGTGCCCGGTCGGCGGCCCGTGACGCGCTCGACGCTGCCCTGCGCCGGGCGCGGTCGGGGACGCCGGCGTCGGCCAAGGGCTGGACGGCGCGCTACGCGGCGCGGCGCGTGGCGTGGCACGTCCTGGACCACGCCTGGGAGATCGAGGACAGGAGCGAGGCGCCATGACCTTCGGCGGGGTGCTCCTCGACGTCGGGGGCGTCTTCCTCGTGCCCGACGGTGCCCTCATCGCGCCGGCCCTGGCCGCCGCGGGGGTGGCCGTGGGCACCGCCGACTTCGTGCGCGCGCACTACCAGGCCATGGCGGCCGTCGACGAGGGCGAGCCGGCCGACGACCCCTATCTGTTCGGCTACCTGGGCGCCTTGGACATCGACGACGGGGAGCGAGGTCTGGCCCTGGAGGCGTTTCGCGCCCTGGCCGCCAAGCCCCTCATCACCCTGTGGCAGCACCGGCTGGGTGACTCGGTCGACGGCATGCGGAGGCTGGCGGGCCTCGGCCTGCCGCTCGGGATCGTCTCCAATTCGGACGGCACCGTCGAGGAGCAGCTGCGGCGGCACCGGATCTGCCAGGTCGGTGCGGGGGAGGGCGTGGAGGTCCTGGCCATCACCGACTCGGGGGTGGCCGGCGTGGCCAAGCCCGATCCGCGCGTGTTCGCCGCCGCCATCGCGGCCGTCGGGCTCCCGCCGTCCGAGATCGCCTACGTGGGCGACAGCGTGCGCTACGACGTCATGGGGGCCGAGGCGGCCGGCATGGTCCCCATCCACCTCGACCCGTTCCGCATGTGCCGGTCGACGCACCAGCACCGCCACGTGCGGCGAGTGGCGGAGCTGGCCGACGACGCGACCTGACGACCGCCGGGCTGCGGGCGCCGTCACCCAACCCCGGACGCCGACGAGCCGGGCCTACAATCCTCGACGTGCCCCAGGGCGACGTGGCCGAGGTGATCGAGGACCACCGCCTCGCCTGCGCCGGGTTCAGCGCCGCCGTGCGCTCGGCCCCCGGGTCCTGGGACGCACCGTCGCCGTGCCCGGGATGGGACGCCAGGGGGGTGGTCGAGCACGTCATCGGCTTCCACGACGTGTTGCTGCTCCGCCCCCTGGAGGCCAAGCCGGACCGCCCCAAGGACGACCCCGAGGCGCGTTGGGCGGTCACCGTCGAGGCCCTGTTCACCGCCCTGGCGCGGCCCGAGGCGCTCGACGAGGGACGCACCCGCCTGCTGGGGATCCTCACCACCGACGTCCTGGTGCACACGTGGGATCTGCGCCGAGCGGTGGGCGGGGAGGTCGCCCTCGACCCTCGGCTGTGCCGGATCGGGTTGGAGCGCGCCGAGGCCAACAAGGAGCAATTCGAGGCGTCCGACGATTTCGGGCCGCCGGTGCCCGTCCCCGACGGCGCGCCGGTCCAGGACCGGCTGCTCGGTTTCTTCGGCCGGGACCCCGCCTGGTCGCCTCCCGCTACGGCGCCGCAGCCTTCGGCGTAGTCCCCTCCGGTGGCGGGGATCAGTCGACCGGGCCCGGCTGCCACGCCTCGCCGAGCGTGCCCTGCGCGGCGGCGCGCCCGGCGACCCCACCCCCGCGGCCGCGGAGGATGAAGGCGAAGCCCGCGGCGATGATCCCACCCACGATGGGACCGACGAGGTACGCCCACCACGACGTCCAGTCGCCCTTGACCAGCGCGGGGCCGAGCGAGCGGGCCGGGTTCATGGACGCGCCGCTGACCGGGGACCCCCACAGCCCCGCCAGCGCGATGTAGCTGCCCACGCCGATCGCCGCGATCGGGCCCAGCGCCTGGGCGCCCGACGCAGTGCCGAGGATCGTGCTCACCAGGCCCGCGGTGAGCACGATCTCCCACAGCATGGCCGTGCCCGTGGAGATGCCGTGGCCCGGCAGGGTCAGGCCGGCGGCGCCCTGCTTGCCGATCAGCGCCCACAGCAGGAGGGTCGCCAGGATGGCGCCGGCGAATTGGGTGACGACGTACGCGGGCACGCGCTTCCAGGGGAAGTCGCCGCGCAGGGCGAAGGAGATGCTCACGGCCGGGTTGAGGTGCGCGCCCGACACCGCGCCCATGAAGAGGATGATCGCCGCCACCATGAGCGCCGGCGCCACCACCAGCGCCCCGTAGGGCACGGCGCTGCCGCCGAAGCGGGCGTTGACCATGCCGCCGCCCACGGCCACCAGGACCAGGAAGAACGTGCCCAGCAGTTCCGAGAAGAGCCGCCTGGCCTCGTAGCGGTCGTCCCAGAAGTCGAACTGGTGGAGGATGGCGTTGGAGGTCTCGCCCATGCCCCGGGGCAGGAGACCTTGGAACGGGGCTCGCTGGCCACGCACCTCACCTGCGCCCTGCACGCTCTCGGGCATCGACCCCTCCCCTCGGCGCCGACGCCACGAGCCGGCCCCGCCGCCGATGCTACGGGGAGGCCCGCGGCTCTGCCCGTGCCGCCCGGAGCGCCCGGGGCCCTGCTATGACGGGGAGGTCACCGGGGGGGGTGTCATGGACGCCGCACGCATCACCGGTTCGTCGGGGCGAGCGCGACGCGCCCTGGCCGTGGCGTCGGCCGTCGTGGTCCTGGCCGTGAGCGGCGCCTGCTCGTCGTCGTCGTCTTCGTCGTCCATCCCTGGGCCGGCGGGGCTTCCCGCCTTCTACGCCGTGCCCCAGCCGCTCCCCTCCGGCGGGGCGGGGACCCTGATCAAGTCGGAGGTGGTGGCCGTACCGGGACTGCACGGCACCGCCTACCGGGTCATGTACGTGTCGGAGTCGGTCACCGGCTCGCCGGTCCCCGTCACCGGGCTGATCGTGGTGCCGGCGCGCAGTGCGCCCAGCGGTGGGTACCCCGTGGTGACCTGGGGGCACGGCACCAACGGCATGGCCGACCAGTGCGCGCCGTCCCTCGACCCCACCGCCGACGTGCCGCTCGCCAACGCGCTCCTCGACCAGGGCTGGGAGGTCACCGCCAGCGACTACCAGGGTGAGGGGACGCCGGGGTTGCTGCCCTACCTGGTCGGGGTGAGCGCGGCGCGCAACACGATCGACATCGTGCGCGCGGCGCGCCACCTGCCGGCTGCGCACGCCAGCGACCGCTACGTCGTGTGGGGCCACTCCGAGGGCGGGCAGACGGCCATGTTCGCGCTGCACATCGGCGCCGGCTACGCGCCCGAGCTCCACCTCCAGGGTGTGGTGGCCGGCGCCCCCCCGTCGCAATTCTTCGCCATCTACCAGTTCCTCCAGGGCAGCCCGTACCGCTACTACCTGCTCATGGCCGCGGGCGGGTTCAACGCGGCCTACGGCGACGCCGCGGCACCACTGGAGCAGGTCCTCACCCCGTTGGGGATGAGCCTGCTGCCGCTGTTGGGCAAGGGCTGTGCCGACTACGTCGCCGCCCACACCGACCAGTACAGCCTGAGCCAGATCACCAAGGCCGACCCCTTCACGGTGCCGGCATGGCAGACGCTGCTCGACGAGAACGACCCGGGCACCTTCACCACCGCCA
>DASPTT010000048.1:0-4418 GCA_035623275.1 Acidimicrobiales bacterium | reverse complement strand
GCCCGGTCCACCTCGTCGACGTGTGGGACCCCGGCGAGGTGCTGCGGCTGATGCGCGAAGAGGGCCTCGGGGTCTCGGGCGGCGCCACCTACTTCATGACCAGCCTGCTGGACCACCCCGACTTCGGCCCCGAGCACCTGGTCCTGATGCCCTTCGCCGGATTGGGCGGCGCCCCGGTTCCCGAGGCGGTCACCCGCCGGATGACGGCCTTGGGGATCGTCACCTACCGCTCCTACGGCAGCACCGAGCACCCGTCGATCACCGGGGCGAACCTCGAGGACCCGGAGGAGAAGCGGTTGACCACCGACGGGCACCCCCTGCCCGGCGTGGAGATCCGGCTGACGGAGCTGGGCGAGATCGAGAGCCGGGGTCCCGACCTGTGCATCGGCTACACGGACCCCGCCCTGACCGCCGCCGCCTTCGACGCCGAAGGCTGGTACCGCACCGGCGACGTGGGTGTGCTCGACGACGACGGTTGGCTGACGATCGTGGACCGGATCTCCGACGTGATCATCCGCGGCGGCGAGAACATCAGCGCGCGCGAGGTCGAGGAGCTCGTGATGGGCCTCGATTCCGTCGCCGAGGTGTGCGTGGTGGCGGAGCCCGACGACCGGTTCGGGGAGCGCGCCGCCGCCTTCGTCCGGCCGCGCGAGGGTGCGACGGCGCCCACGCTGCCCGAGCTGCGCGCGCATCTCGAGGCGGCCGGCCTGGCCCGCCAGAAGTGGCCGGAGGCGATCTACGAGGTGGCCGAGTTCCCGCGCACGCCGTCGGGCAAGGTGCAGAAGTACCTGCTGCGCCAGCAGCTGCGCGAGGCGGCGACGTCGGGCGCGCCGGTCGCCGGGACGGACCTCCGGGGCGTCTGAGAGGAGCAGGATGTCCACCATCACCATCGAACGGCTCACCGACAGCGTCGGGGCGCGGATCAGCGGCGTCGACCACGACCGGCTGACGACCGACGAGGCCCTCCCGGGCGAGATCCTCGAGGCGCTCGACGCCCACGGGGTGCTGGTGCTGCGCGACCTGCACCTCGACGACGCCACGCAGGTCGCCTTCAGCAAGCGGTTGGGGCGCGTGGAGCTCTTCGGCAAGGGGGAGCATCCCGAGATCTTCCGGGTGACGCTCGACCCCCAGAAGAACCGGGCCGCCGCCTACCTCCGGGGCACCTTCGACTGGCACATCGACGGGTGCACCGACGACATCCCCATCATGGCCACCCTGCTGTCGGCCCACGCCGTAGCCGAGTCGGGTGGCGAGACGGAATTCGCCAGCACCTACGCCGCCTTCGACCGCCTGAGCGCCGAGGAGCAGGAGCGTTGTCTGGCCCTTCGCGTCGTGCACACCTTCGAGGCCTCGCAACGACTTGTGAACGACGACCCCTCCCCGGAGGAGCTGGCCATGTGGCGGTCGCGACCGCCCAAGGAGCACCCGCTCGTGTGGACGCACCGCAGCGGACGCCGCTCCCTGGTGCTGGGTGCCACCACCGACCACGTGGTGGGCATGGGCCGCGACGAGGGCAAGGCGCTGCTGGCCGACCTCCTGGCCCGCGCCACCACGCCGGACCACGTCTACCGCCACGAGTGGACGGTGGGCGACCTGGTCGTCTGGGACAACCGCGGCGTGCTGCACCGGGCGCTGCCCTACGACCCGACCTCGCCGCGCGACATGCACCGGACCACCCTGCACGGCGACGAGGCCATCCGATGAGCCCGGACCCGGTGGGCGGGCCCCGCGTGGCCGTCGTCACGGGCGGCGCGTCGGGCATCGGCCTGGCCATCGCCGAGCGGCTGGCGGCCGAGGACCACGCAGTGGCCGTGTTCGACCGCAACGGCGATGCGGCGGGCGCGGCGGCCGACAAGATCGCGGCCGCGGGCGGCACCGCGCTGGGCATCGCGGTCGACGTGACCGACCGCGCCGGCATCGAGGCCGGGGTGGCCGAGGTGCGCGCCGGGCTGGGCCGGCCGACGGTATTGGTGAACAGCGCCGGCCTCGACGGCTTCGACCCCTTCCTCAAGATCACGCCGGAGAAGTGGGACCGCATCCTGGCCGTGAACCTGACCGGCACCTTCAACGCCTGCCAGGCCGTGGTGCCCGACATGGTCGAGGCGCGCTGGGGGCGGATCGTCAACATCTCGTCGTCCAGCGCGCACAGCGGACAGCCGCTCATGACCCACTACGTGGCGGCGAAGGCCGGGGTCATCGGCTTCACCAAGGCGCTCGCCCTGGAGCTCGGCCCCAAGGGGATCACGGTGAACACGATCCCGCCCGGCTTCATCGACACCCCGATGCTGCGGGCCTCGGAGGCCAAGGGCCTGCTGGGCGAGGGGGTGGAGCACCACGCGGCGCTCACCCCGGTGCGTCGGGTGGGGCGCCCCGAGGACATCGCCGCTGCCTGCGCCTTCCTGGTACGCGACGAGGCGAGCTACATCACCGGCCAGGTCATCGGGGTCAACGGCGGGCGCAACACCTGATGGCGCGCATCGAGCCCCTCGCCCCCCGGGACTGGCCCGACGAGATGCGCGCCGCGCTGGCGGCGCTGCGGCCGGCCGGCGCCACCCTTGCGCCGCCTCGCCAGGAGGGCCGCCCCAAGGCGCTCAACGCGCTGGGCACCTTCGCCCGCCATCCGGCGCTGGCACACGCCTTCAACGTCTTCAACGGGCACGTCCTCTTCGCCACGTCGCTCTCCGAGCGCCAGCGGGAGCTCGCGGTGCTCCGGGTCGCGCACCTGCGCGACGCCGAGTACGAGTGGCGCCAGCACGCCGTGCTGGCGGCGGACGTCGGCCTGAGCGCGGACGAGCTCGCGCGGGTCGCCGACGGCCCGGACGCGCCCGGGTGGCCGCCGCTCGAGCGCGCCCTGCTGCGGGCCGTGGACGAGCTGGTGCGCGACGCGATGGTGCGCGACGACACGTGGGCGGCGCTGGCGGACGGCCTCGACACCCACCAGCTCATGGACCTGGTGTTCACCGTGGGCGCCTACGACTTGCTGGCCATGGCGTTCCGCTCCTTCGGCGTCGAGCTGGACGCGGACCTGGCGGAGCTCGCCTGAACCGGGACACTTGGGCTTGGTGGGACCCGGGTCCCACCGCGAACGAGGAAGGTGCGCCATGGCGGATCGGACGAACGGCATCCCGGTCTTCGACGCGGACAACCAGCCGATCGAGGACTCGGTGTCGGCCCTGGTCGTCCACGGGGCGCTGGCCCGGATCATCGGCGTGGACCGGCTGATGGGCGTGGACGACCCCGCGGCCGCATGAGCGCGCCGTCCCCGTGGGCGAGCATCCCCGCCATGGCGGCCGCGGCGGCCGAGCGCCACGGCGGGCTCGAGGCCGTCGTCGACGGGGTGGCGCCGCCGCTCACCTACGAGGCCCTGGCCGGCGAGGCGGCCGGGTTCGCCGCCGCGCTGGTGCGCGCCGGCATCGAGCCGGGCGACCGGGTGGCGATCTGGGCCGGCAACCGCCGCGAGTGGGTCGTCGCCGCCCTGGGACTGTGGCAGGCGGGCGCCGTGCTGGTGCCGGTCAACACCCGCTTCAAGGGGCCCGAGGCCGCCGACGTCCTCGGCCGGAGCGGGGCCCGGGCGCTCGTGACGGTGACCGACTTCCTCGGCACGGACTACGTCGAGATGCTCCGGGCCGCCGCCCCGGACCTGCCGGTCCTCGAGACCGTCGTCGTGGTGAGCGGGACGGTGCCGACGGGAGCCGAGTCGTGGGCGCAGTTCCTCGGGCGGGCCGACGACGCGGCGCGCACCGAGGCGGCACGGCGTGCCGCGGCGCTCGGGCCCGACGACCCCGCCGACATCCTCTTCACCTCGGGCACCACGGGCGCCCCCAAGGGTGTCGTGCAGACGCACGGACGGACGCTGCTGGTGGCCACCGACTGGGTGGCGATGACGGGCCTGCGCGCCGGCGACCGCTACCTCATGGTCAACCCGTACTTCCACATGTTCGGCCTCAAGGCCGGGATCCTGGCGTGCGTGGCAGCCGGCGCGACGATGCTGCCCGAGCCGGTGTTCGACGTCGAGCGCGTGCTGGCGCGCATCGAGCAGGAGAAGGTCACGGTCCTGCCCGGGCCGCCGACCCTCTACCAGTCGATCCTCGACCACCCGGGGCGGGCCGCCCGCGACCTGGCCAGCCTCCGGGTGGCCGTCACCGGCGCGGCGGACATCCCCGTGGAGCTCGTGCGCCGGGTGCGCGACGAGCTGCCCTTCTCGCTCGTCGTCACGGGTTACGGCCTCACCGAGGCGGGCACGGCGTCGGCCACCTCCCCTGACGACGACCCCGAGACGGTGGCCACCACCGTCGGCCAACCCCGCCCCGGCTTCGAGCTGCGGATCGCCGACGACAAGGACCGGGACCTGCCGCCCGGCGAGGCCGGTGAGATCCTCCTGCGGGGCGGCAGCGTCATGGCCGGCTACCTCGACGACC
>DASPTT010000047.1:0-20513 GCA_035623275.1 Acidimicrobiales bacterium | reverse complement strand
TTCTTCGGGATGGACGAGAGCATCGGCCTGACCTCCGTACTGATCGGCGACCTGTCGCTCTCTGAAGCTCTTGTCGCAGCGCCGGCCCCGAATCTGACCGTCCTCCCTGCGGGTCCGGTGCCGCCGTATCCGGCGGAGTTGCTCCAGAGCCAGGAGATGGCCGACGTCATCGAAGGGCTGAAGCGGTCGTTCGATGTCGTGATCATCGACACGCCCCCTCTCCTGCCGATCACGGATGCGGCGATCCTGGCTCCTCTGGCCGATCTGACGCTCCTGGTTGTGGTAGCTCGTCCTTCCCTCGTACGCCGAGGCGATGCCAATGGCAGTTCTCGAGGCGATGGCACATGCTCGCGCTGTCATCACAACCCCGGTTGGAGCCATACCCGAGGTGGTGACCGACGGGCAGTCGGGACTACTGCACGACCCGGGTGACATTCACGGTCTCGTACGGGCCATGACATGGATCGCGTCGGATCGTGTTCGGGCAGCCCGGTATGGGTCGCAAGGGCGAGCGGCCGTCGAAGATCACTTCTCGGAGTCGGTTGTGGCTCGGATCCTTGCCGACAAGTGCCACGCACTCGTACCGCGCACGACCAGCCGTCGTCACCGACGCGAACGCTGAGCCCCTATCCGTCGCGTTCCAGCCTCGGTGGAATTGACTCCGTTGCAGCACGGGTCGGCTCGATAACCACAAAATGTCTCTGCATGAGCGCAACGAGTGAGGGGCACGCTTAACATATGGACGCCAGGGTCTTTCGGCCCTGTGCATGTGACAATTCGACGTCGCAGTCTTCGGAGAAGACGATGGGCCAGGGGGGCCATGTCATTGGATCACCTCTTGGGGTCCGAACCGCGCGCAACGGCGATCATCCGGGTCGTCGTCGTCGACGACCACGAGCTGGTGCGCGTCGGCATGGTCCGCACCATCGACGCGGAGGCCGACCTGTCGGTCGTGGGCGAGGCCGGCACGGCCGCGCAGGCCCTGGCGTCCTTCCCGATGCTTGCCCCCGATGTCGCTGTCATCGACGAACGCCTTCCCGACGGCCACGGCGTCGGGATCTGCCGCTTCCTGCGGCGGACCTCACCCGACACCAGGTCCATCATCTTCTCGGGCTTGAGCTCGCCGGCGACGCGGATGGGGGCGAGGGCGGCCGGCGCCTACGGGTGCCTGTTCAAGACGGTGCCCGTGACCCGGCTCGTCGACGCCATCCGGTGGGTGGCGGCCGGCAGGACCCTGTGGGACGACGGCCCGCCGGGGGTCGTTCCCGGTGGTTCGGACGACCGGTTGGCGCGACTGAGCTCGACCGAGCACCGCGTCTTGGCCATGCTGGCCGAGGCCAAGACCAACGTCCAGATCGCCGAGGCACTCGGTCTGGCCGAGCAGACGGTCAAGAACCTGGTCTCCAGCTTGATGGCCAAGGCCGGCTTCCACAGCCGCAGCGAGGCGGCCGTCTACATGGTCCGGCTGAACCGGATCGCGGCCGACACCGGTCACCGACTGCCGCGCGAGCACGCCGTCGTCCGCGGACCGCTCGGGTCGCCGGCATCAGGGCTGGACGCAGGTGGTCCCGCCGCTCTGGATGGTGGTCTCCCCGGTGGCGACTGACTGGGCACTGGCCCAGTTGCTCCCGATGACCGCCGACACCTTGTACCAGTAGTTGGCGTTGGCCAGGCTGGCGCTCGTCCAGGACGTGCCGGTGACACCGCTGGCGGTGACGCTGTAGCCCGAGCCCGACGACGTCGTCGACTGCCAGATCTTGTACGAGGTGGCCAAGGGGATCGAGCTCCAGGTCACCGTGATCTGGGTGCCGGTAGGGCTGACGCACCCCGCCGCCGGACTGCCCGGAGCGGCCGGGAGCCCCCGGGCGGTCGCTTCCCCGTGGCTTCCGGCAACGAGGTGCACGACCCACGCCGAGGCGGACGCCGCCGTGCCGTCAAGTCCGACGGCGATGCCCACCGCCGCCACCAGCGAGGAGATCAGTCGAGCGCGCACGGCCGGGGATCGAAGAAGAGGGGCACGGCGCCGGCGCCTGTGACGCCGGCGCCGTGCGCCGGAGTGGCCGCGTCAGCTCGTCCAGCTGTCCGTAGCGGGGCTGGTGGTGGCGGTTGCCGCCCCGCCGGTCGCTGTGATTCCCGTCAGCGACGGCATGGAGAAGTAGGCGCTCGCGCACGCCGCGGGCGCCGCCGCCGTCATGCTGGCGTCGTTGGTGAACGTCACCGCCAGGGGGTTGTTGGGCTGGCCGCTGGCCGCCACCGTCAGCGGTGTGGTCAGCGTGTGGGAGCTGCCCGACACCGCCGTCGAGAAGTTCCAGATCACGTCGCTGGGGGTGCTGGCCAGACAGCCCGCCTGCGAGGTGCCCAACGAGCTCGAGGTGTAGCCGCCGGCATAGGTGGTGTTGGTGGGCAACTGCACCGCGGTGATGGTCACCGGGTAGGGGTTGGGGTTGCTGATGGTCACCACCACGTCGCCGTTGCCGCCGGGGTAGAGGAGGTTGGAGGCCGCCGGCGAGGCAACCGCCGTGATGGTGAGGTTCGAGATCGATGCGGCCTGCGCCTCACCCGACGAGCCTCCGGCGACGCCCACGACCCAGTTCGTCGCCGCGAACGCGGCCGTGGCCGTCAGAAGAATGCCGGCCAGCAGGGCTCCGACACGCGCCGCTCGGCTGCGGGTGCGCCGCGGCGGGCCTTCCTCTGCGCGTCTGAAGGTTCGGATGGGGAAGGGTGCCACGGTGCTGCTCCTCTCGATGCTGATGGGGTCATCGACGTTCTCGTTGGAGATGAGGTCGATGTGTTTGTTTGGGTGCCCGTTGTCCGGCATCGAGTGGGTCGGCCCGCGGCCGTAGGGCCTATGGTCCCCTAGACCTCGGGACGATCGGCCGCGCACCTCGGGACCATTGGCATCTGCGGCGGCCGGCGCGGGCCGACGATGACTGTGGCGGGTCGCGATCACCACGGATCCCCAGGGCATCCCCAGACCCCACCTTCGCACCGTGGTGATCGCGGCCCTTTTTTCGCGTCCGCCCTTCCTTTGCCAGGATCTCTCGTCTCGTGTCGGTAGAAGCGCAATGCGTGGTGATCGGTACCTTGGTCCTGCGCAATTCGCGATGTGTAGCGATATACGCGCGTGACGCGCTCGATTTCGGTGGCAGAGTCGAGCTTCTCGCGTGGGACTTTGGTCCCAATTTCCCGCGTGCAACAAGAACCCCGTTGACCACATACGCAACACACTCTTAGGGTGCAGGGCTTGGTGGGCGGCTCTGGAGAAGGTGCAGAGCCCGGGGGTTCACATGCTGCGTTCCATGTCTCGTGGAGCGACGAGATGCGTCAGGTCGTCACGTGAGGCGACGGCCATGGCTGGCGGTTTCACATCGGTCTCCGGTCCTGCAGACGTCGGGCACCGGAGGTGACCGTGGGAGACCGAGTCGTCAACCTGTCCGTCCGCCGACGCTCGCTGGCGTGGGGCCCGGGCCTGGCCCGTTCCGCCACACCCGACCGTCGTCTGCAATACCTGCTCGACATCTCGCGTGACGCATTCGTCGAGACCGACGGCGAGTTCGTCGTCACGGAATGGAACCGCCAGGCCGAGCGGCTCTTCGGCTGGGGGCGCGACGAGGCGTGTGGCCGGCGCACCACGGACTTCCTCGTGCCCGAGCACTTCGTGGGCCGCTACAAGCAGCACCTGCGGTCGTTGGAGCGCTCGCTGACCGACGTCCAGCAGGCGCCCATGCACACCATGACCTTCCTTCGCGCCGACGGCCGTGAGGTCGTCGTCTCGGGGACGCTGTACATGGCGGGCACCGGCGACGAGGTCCGCATCGGGGGGTTCCTGGTGGAACAGTCGAACGAGCAGGACGCCGTCGGCGCCCACGACCTGCTCCATGACTCGTTGACCGGCCTCCCGAACCGGACGCTGTTCAACTACCGGCTCGGATACGCGCTGGGGAACGTTAACGAGCGCAACACGGCCGGCAACGTCGCCGTGGCGGTGCTCGACCTCGACCGGTTCAAGACGATCAACGACGGGCTGAGCCACGACGTCGGCGACGAGGTCCTTGTGGCCACGGCGCGCCGGCTGGGTGAGGCGGATTCGGACGCGCAGATCATCGCCCGGCTGGGCGGGGACGAATTCCTGATCCTGTTCGAGGGCGACGGCGCGGAACGCGACGCCGTCGCCTTCGCCGATCGCGCCCTTCGGCTCATCTCGGAGCCGGTGGTGGCGGGAGACCGCGAGGTGTTCGTCAGCGCCAGCGTCGGGATCGCCTGCACGAGCGAGAGCGTGGCGGATGCCGCCACGTTGATCTCCAACGCCGACGCGGCGATGTACCAGGCGAAAGAACGCGGAGGAGGAGCCATCGAGGTGTCCGGTGAGGTCATCCGGACCCGGGTGTCGGACCGGATGAACCTGGAACAGGCGCTGCACCGGGCGCTCGAGCGAGGCGAGCTGGTCCTCCACTACCAGCCCGTCATCGACCTCTCGAGCGGGCGGGCCGCGGGGGTGGAGGCCCTCTTGCGCTGGATCCACCCCATGTGGGGCATGGTGTCGCCCGACGGCTTCATCTCCGTGGCGGAGGAGAGCGGGCTGATCGTCCCCATCGGTGCGTGGGTGCTGCGCTCCGCCTGCCGCCAGATGCAGGAATGGCAGCTCGATCGGCGCAGCCGGTCCTTCGACAGGGTCGCGGTCAATCTGTCGGTCAAGCAATTGGACCGGCCTGACATCGTCGAGACGGTGGAGTGCGTCCTCGACGAGACCGGTGTGCGCCCCTGGGCTCTGACCCTCGAGATCACGGAGAGCGCGCTGATGCGCGACGTCGACGCCGCCCTGCGGGCACTCCACGCCTTCCGGGCGCTCGGCGTCAACATCGCCGTCGACGACTTCGGCACGGGCTACTCCTCGCTGAGCCACCTGCACCGGTTCCCGCTGGACATCCTGAAGCTGGACAAGACCTTCATCGACGGCATGGCGCGGGGCAACGACGGTGTCGAGATCGTCGCCGCCGTCATCAAGCTGGCGCACGCGCTCAAGATCCAGGTGGTGGCCGAGGGGGTCGAGCAGGAGTCGCAGCTCGAGTTGCTCCGGTCCATGGGGTGCGACTTGGCGCAGGGGTACGTCTTCTCGGCACCGGTGGCGGCGGCCGAGGTGATCGCCGGGTGCTTCACGGAACGGAGCGCCTGAGCCGTGACGCTGCACTGCGACTGCGTGGTGGGGTTCGAGGAGGACCTGGCACCGGGGATCTTCCGTCAGCGGCTGGTCATCGAGGGCATCTGCCCCTACCCGGTCGACGACGACCAGATCCGTCGCTACCTGCGGGATCTGTCCGCGCTGTGCGGGATGCGGCTGCTGCTCGAGCCCGTGACCCACCGTTCGCAGCGCTACGGGTGGGCCGGGTGGGTGCACTGGGAGACGTCCGGCGCCCACTTCTACGCCTGGGACGACCCCATCTTCTTCAGCGTCGACATCTACACCTGCAAGCCCTTCGATATCGAGCGGGCCGTGCTCTTCACCCAGACCTTCTTCGCCGCCCACAAGATCGTCTCGAAGTCCTTCTGACATGGCGGGCACCGCCCCCTTCGGCGTGTATCTCTTCGCCTCGGGGGATCCCGCGGCCAACGCCGCACGCGACGTGGAACGGGCGGTGTTCCTGGAGGTCTTCGGCAACACCGAGGAGCTCTTGGAGAAGGAGTACGCCCCCTACGAGGCGGCCAGCGTCATCCTCTGCGTCATGGACCACCGCAGGGAGGTCGCCGCCGGCATGATGCGGGTGCTGCTCCCGTCCGCCGCCGGGTTCAAGTCGCTCAACGACCTCGAGCCCTGCTGGGGCGTGCGGGTGCCGGCGATGCTGGCTGCCACGGGGATCGAGCTCGAGGAGCGCCGCACGTGGGACATCGCCACCTTGGCGGTGGCGCCCGAGTACCGGGGCAAGGGGGCCACGGGGCTGGTGACGATGGGGCTCTTCCAGGCCGTCACCATGACCGCGTGGCGCCTCGGCATGGACTGGTTCGTGGCCGTGCTCGACCTGCCCGTGTTCCGGCTGGTGCGCTGGCGGCTGCACATGACCTGGGCGGGGTTCACCGACGTTCCCCCCATGCCCTACCTGGGTTCGAGCGCCAGCCTGCCCGCGTGGTGCCGGATCGGCCCGTCCAAGGACTTCCTGGCCGCCCGCGACCCGGACCTCCACGACCTGTTGTTCGAGGGCGTGGGGCTCGGGCCGGCGCTGACGCCCGTGGACCTCGACGCGGCCGCCGAGCGCGTCGCAGGGGTGGCGGCCGCCCTGGTGGGCCCGGCCGCCCCGTGCCCGCTCAGGTCGACGACGTGAGCGGGCCCGTCTCCGCGCCGAAGCTCTCGGTCAGTTCGGCGATCATCCCGGGGGCCACCGGCCGCGAGAAGTAGTAGCCCTGGACCGAGTCGCACCCGAGGCGCAGGAGCATGTCGGCCTGCGACGACGTCTCGACGCCCTCGGCGATGGCCTCGATGTCCAGGGCGTGTGCCATCGCCACGATGGCCTCGACGAGCGTGGCATCCGAGCTCGAGCGCTGGTCCAGGTTGCTCACGAAGGTGCGGTCGATCTTGAGAGCCGTCACCGGGAACCGCCTCAGGTAGGCGAGCGAGGAGTACTCGGTCCCGAAGTCGTCGATGGCGATGTTGATGTCGAGCGTGCGGAGCTGCTCGAGCTTGCGTACCGCTTCGTCGGGGTCCTCCATGACCATCGACTCGGTCAGCTCGAGGCACAGGGAGCTGCCGTCGACCTCGTAGCGGTTGAGGACCCGCAGCACGCGCTCGACGAGCCCTTCGTCACGCAGCTGGGCCGCAGAGAGGTTGACGCTGACGTAGCGGGGCGCGGGGAGCCCCAGGATGCGCCATTCCGCGAGCTGGCGGACCGCCTCGTCGAGGACCCAGTCGCCGATGGAGACGATCAAGCCGCTCTCCTCGGCCAGGGGGATGAACTTCACCGGGGGAATCACGCCGTGGACGGGGTGCTTCCAGCGGAGGAGCGCCTCTACCCCCTCGACGGGCCCGTGGGGGACACGGACGATCGGCTGGTACACGAGATGGAACTGCCCCAGCGCCACGGCATGGCGCAGGTCGTGCTCCAGCTCCATCCGCTCGGAGAGCCGGGTCCGCATCGACTCGTCGAACAGCGCGACCGAGTCGCGGCCCGACTCCTTGGCCTCGTGCATGGCGGTGTCGGCCTCCCGAACCAGGACCTCCACCGACGAGTCGGGGTCGTCGTTGGAGGCGAAGGCGAGACCTACGCTCACGGTCACGTCGAATTCGATCCCGTTGATGACGAACGGGTCCCGCATCACGGCGCGCAGCCGGTCGGCCATGTCGACGGCGTGCGACACGCTCACCACGCCGCCGAGCACGATCATGAACTCGTCGCCACCGATGCGGGTCACCAGGTCGCTGGCGCGCACGTGCCGCTGGAGGCGCTCCGCCACGGCCACCAGGAGCTCGTCGCCGTGGCTGTGACCCAGTGTGTCGTTGACGAGCTTGAACCGGTCGATGTCGAGGAACAGCAAGGCCACGTGGGTGTCGTCCACCACCGATTGCTCCAGGGCCGACGCCAGGTATTCGTGCATCATCCGGCGGTTGGGGAGGCCGGTCAGGATGTCGTGGCGGGCCTGGTGGGCCATGGTTGCCTCGGAGCGCTCGGCGATGCGGATCGCCTGGGCCAGCCGGAGGGTGGCGGCGATGCTGAGGACGAGGACGACGGCGGTGAGGGTGAATCGGTCGCGGAGGCGTTCGTCGGGCCGCAGCACGAGGGTGGCGGGGATGAGCAGGGCGGCGGCGACCAGGATGATGCGCGAGCGGGGCTCGGTCTTTCGCGCGACCGGCGCCGGTTCGGTCAGGTACCGCATCGACGCGTGGGCAGCCGTCGCCCCGGCGGCCAGGTAGGCGATCCCATAGGGGAGGTTGAGCGCGACCGGCGGGATCCGGGCCAGGTCGTTGTCGGCCAGGGCGTAGACGAGGTCGCCGAGGAACAGGGCCGACATCGCGATGACGAGGAACCAGTATGCGGGCACCCTCGCCTGGTCGGAATTGAAGACGATCCGCAGTGTGACGACCACGAGGAAGATCGACATGGCGGGGTAGCACGTGAGCACGAGGCGCACGTCCAGGGGACTGCTCAGATGGAACAGCTCGGGGCCGATGACGTACACCCAGGCGATCGAGAAGATGGCCAGTGCGGCGATGCTGCCGTCGAGCAGGATCCCGATGTGTCGCTGCCTGCCCTGCCCACGGGCTGCGGAGAACCCGAACAGCCCGGCCCCCAGCAGCACGTAGCCGGGCAGCGCGACATAGTCGGGAACCAGGGATCGGCTCGCGGTCAGGTTGCCCAGGGTGTGCAGGCTGACCCTGGCCACACCGTCGACGAGGAACAGGAACAGCGCACCGGCGATCGCGAGCCATGGCCAGCGCTTCGAAGGCCGGTGCCGGCGTACCGACACCACCGTGGTGACGAGCGCGGCGATGCCGAATGCGACCATCAAGGTGTCGCCCGCGCTCGCGGACAACGCGCTTGCCAACGCGAGCAGGAGCCCACCGGCGAAGACGATGGCGGCCAGCCGACGGGCGGGGAGGGCCCGCCGGACGGACCGGGGCGGCTCGACGGAGCGGGCGCGCTCGGCCCGCACCGGGTCGGCGGCTGCCGACAGCGCGAAGGGGATTGGATCTCCCCGTTCGGAGGTCGACATCGAAAGAGGGCCCCTTCCAGTGGTCGTCCGTTGTCCTCCCGTTTCTTATCGATGGGGCCGGTGAAGGCCCGCAGGGCCGAAGGTCCCGAACCGATGAGGACCTCGAGCGGCGTGCTTCGGGCGTTTGGACCCTGCGGCGAGCGTGGGGCGGCCGCCGATGCCTTTCCCGGCCACGGTCGCCACGAGATCCCCGAGTACCCCTTGAGACCTCCCTTGTGGCGACCGTGGCCCCTTCCTGAGGGGGCTGCTTGCCTGTCATCCGGGCCCTGATGGCGTTCTGCGCCGCCGCCGTGACCACCGTGTGGACGGTCGCGGCGATCCACCGGTTCCGAGGCGATCTCTGCTTCCTGGGGCGCTGCTCGGCGAAGGACGTGTGGCTGCCGGCGGGCACCGTCGCGTGGCGGGCGCCGTTGGCGCTGGGCGCGCTCGTCCTCGGCGTCTTGGCCTTACAGCATTTCGGCCGGAGTGCCGCCAAGCGCTGAGCGCAACCGGTGCGCACAGCCGTCGGCCTCCGGCGGACCGGCCTTGCCGGCCATGCCAGAATGGCGCCGCGGGTGCGGGACGCGGCCGGGACGCAGGTGCCGGGTGACGGACCGATCCGCGTTGGAGAGGTGCGAGAGCGGCCGAATCGGACTCACTGCTAATGAGTTGACCTGGGAAACCGGGTCCGAGGGTTCAAATCCCTCCCTCTCCGCTGGTGTGATGTGTCGAGACATCGGAGACGATGTGTCGAGACATCGGAGACACTAGATGTCGATCTGGCTCAGGGCATCGGCTGGTAGTTCCTGGCCGGGTCCAGGGTGAGCCGCCGCAGCGGCGAGCCGTCCTCCCCGAGGATCTGGACCTCGCGCCCGGCCACGAGGAGGATCACCCTCCAGCCCTTGTAGGCGCGCCCCACCCCGATGTGGTGCAGGCGCCCTTCGTAACGCAACGTCACGCCGCCGCTGCCGTCGATCTTGTCGCGCCGCACCCGGTAGCCGGCAACGTCGAGCCTCGGCCCTTGCGGGAAGGCCTTCGCCCGTTCGCTCCACACCGACAGCGGCGTGCGCCGGTCGATGCCGCGGTGGGGGCGGACCTCGTTGTAGTACTCGACGAAGCGATCGAGCTGGGCCTGGAGCTGCTTCTTCGTCTGGGCGGGGTCCTGTTTGGCCAGGAACTTCTTGAGCGTCTGGTGGAAGCGCTCGACCTTGCCACAGGTCTGGGGGTGATAGGGCCGGCTGTGGCGCGACGCGATGCCGAGGGCGAGCAGCTCGAGCTCCAAGGCCCCGGCCATGTCATGGCGTCGCTGGGTGGAGAAGATGAGCCCGTTGTCGGTCAGAAGCCGCTGCGGATATCCCCATCTTTCGGCGGCATTGTGCAGGGTGCGGGCCACATCCGCGGAGCGGGTGGAGACGAAGGCGTGCGAGGCGACGCACAGCCTCGAGTGGTCGTCGACGATGTCGAGGACCTCGAAGACCACCCCCTCGGCCACCTCCACGTGGGTGACGTCGGCCTGCCAGCACTCGTTGGGGAACTCGGCGACGAAGCGCTTCCACGAGCTGCGGGGCCGCTTGTGCGGCTGCGGGGTGACGAAGCCTCGGGCGCGCAGCACCCGCCAGATGGTCGGCACCGACGGCACCGATGAGCCGTGACGCCGTTCGAGATGGACGTGGATCGTCTCCGCCCCGGCATCAACCCCGAGCTCGGCCAGCTCCTTTCGCAGGGCGAGGATCTCGTCTTCCCAGACATCGGAGATCCGTGTCGGCGATCGATGGGGCCGGCGGCTGCGTGGCTCGAGCCCCGGCTTGCCCTCGGCCCGGTAGCGGGCGAGGAGCTTGTAGAGCCAGCCGCGGTTCACCCCGTGGGCCCGGGCCAGCTCCCCGATGGGGCGCCCGGTGCGCAGGTGGACCTCGATCAGGAACGGGCCCTTGTCCACAGGAGACCTCCCACCTCAGGTGTCTCCTATGTCTTGACACACCCCCTGGCCAGGGTGTCTCCGATGTCCTGAAATCGGATACTGCCCCCGCCACCAATGGGCGCGTTCCCGTATGGGGCGCCGAAGCGTTGCAGGAAGCCCCCGGATCTAGGTGAGGCCTGAGCGCGCCAATCCGGTCCGCGATCCCCTAGAACCAGGTCAACGCCTTCGCTGCGAATTGTTTGACCTCATCCGGAGTGGCAGGGCGCGACTGGCCAGACACCCAAGGCGCATCGCCCAGGAGACAGACCGTCAGTTCCGGCACGTCCCGGAAGGTTCGTCGAATGACCGTCACCGTGCCCGGGAGCTGCCGGCTGTCGTGCAGTTCATGGGCGAGTTGGACGTACTGCTCGCCCTCCGTGAAGGCAGTCGCCCTCGCCGACAGTGTGACCGTGCCGCAGCTTCTCCGGTCGTCCTCGTCGGCAGGCGAGTAGCGGATGCGGCGGTACTCGACACCGGCTCGGTCCTCCACGTACCGGGTGTTGAGCACCTCGCCGGCGATGATCTGAGACACGAAGTCGAAGGGGTGGTCGTGGACGGGGGGCTCGCCCACACAGCGGCTCGGGTCCCACACGTGGAGCCGGTACTCCCGATGGTCATCCAAGCGAAGGCCGAGGAGCCCGATGTCCTGCATCGTCCACGGGTACGCCTCGGCGTGGACGAGGATCTGATAGACGAGGGCCTTGTCCAGGCCGTTGTCCATGGCACCTCCCCGGGTGTTGGGCGTCCCCTCGGACGTCGGAGCTGCTGGAATCACATCACTGTAACTTTTCCGGGTCAAGGCCTTGCGGCCTGATCCGGCGGCCTTCGAGCTGCTCGCCAGACCCGGAGAATCCCGTACGCTTCTCGTAGACGGTGGAGCCTGTGCACGATCCCGGACCGCTCTTGGCCTCTGGCCGGGAGGCGGACATCTACGAGTACGGCCCCGGCCTGCTCCTTCGTCGCTCTCGAGCGGGACGATCGATGGCTCACGAAGCCCGCACCATGACGTACCTCCGCCAGCGCGGCTACCCGGTCCCAGCCGTCGAGGAGATCAGCGCCGACGGCTCAGATCTCGTCATGGAGCGCATCGACGGGCCCTCCATGGTCCAGGCCATCGGTGACGCCCCATGGACGGTGAAGCGCCATGCTCGCATGCTGGCCGAGCTGCACGTTCAGCTCCACGAGCTGACGCCACCTGACTTCCTCGAAAGGATTTCCGTGCTGTCAGGGAACTCCGTGTTGCACCTGGACCTTCATCCGTTGAACGTGATCATCGGCCCGCACGGTCCCGTCGTCATCGATTGGTCGAACGCCTCCGTCGGCGACCCCGACATCGACGTCGGGTTGGCATGGGTGCTGATGGCGGCGGGAGAAATACCGGGCGTCCGGGTGAAGTCGACGATCCTCGGTTGGGTGCGGAGTCTGCTGGTTCGTGGCTTCGTTGCGAGGTTCGATCGTGAGGAGGTCGCCAGCAAGCTGAGGAGCATCGTCGAGGTGAAGGTCAGGGATCCCCACATGAGCCCGAAGGAGACGGACAGGATGTGGAGGGTTGTCGATCGGGCCGAACGCCGGGCGTCTCGCTCCGCCGGCAGAGAACGACAGCCAAGCCGTCGGCAATGACGCCCCGGACGCTCGCCTCGATCCCGTCGAATGGTGTCGGCTACCTGGGACGAGCAGTCACCCAACCGAATTCGGAGGCGATCCGTACGCCCAGCCCATCGACGTAAAGAGGGTCGATGACTTCGGCCAAGGCCCCGCAGAACTCTTCGTAGCCGACTGCCTCGATCGCGGGTGCAGACGGCCCGGCGCCCGCCAACGCTCGAACGGCAGTCGACACGTCGGGCCATTCGTTGACCACGTCGACGGTCCCCCGCTCCACGAGGCCAAAGCCCGTCGCCCCGAGCATGTCCTCGATCACATTCTGCGTATCGCCCTGTTCCATGCTCGCCGTGGCATGGCTGGCCGGAGACAGCTCGATGACCTTGAGGAAGTAGGGCATCAGTCCGAGCCGCTCGAAGCGCCCCCAGAAGGTGACGCCGAAGCGACCCTGCGGGACGAGCACCCGTCGCGCTTCCTCCAGGGCGCCCTCGCAGTCCTTCCAGATCCCGTTGAAACTGGTGGCAACGTCGAAACTGTCATCGGGGAAGGGAAGGGCGAACATGTCGCCCGCCTGGAAGTCCCCACTCGGCGTCCGTGCCGCAGCAATCGTGGTGAGCTGCTCCGACGCATCGATTCCCGAGACCACGGCACCCCGACGGGCAGCCACCGAGGCGGCGAAGCCGGACCCACACGCGATGTCCAGGAGGCGCACCCCGGCGGCGACGGCGAGGCGGTCGAAGAGCAGTTCATTCGCTGGAAGGGCGTACGGCTCCACCAGGTACGCCCACTCCGTGCCCCGCGCCCCCCATCCCCGTCCCGCTTCCTTCCAGTCCACGTGATCCCCCCTCCACGACTCCAGACCCGCGTGGCAGATGTGGCCCACCGAACGCTATCCGAGATCACCGCGGGGACCCCCTGGGACCTTTCTCCCTAGTTCGCCGCTCTCGCCGCGTCTCACACTTCATCCATGAGTTCTCACCGAAGTTCCGGACGCGTGCGGGCGATGGTCGGGTTGGCGATCGCACTGGCGGCGGCATGCGGGATGTCGGCGTGTTCGTCCAGTTCGTCGCCGTCCACGACGAGCCCCACGACGAGCCCCACGACGAGCCCGAGCACGAGCGCCGCTCCCATCGTGGCCACCGGCGGTGTTTCGTGCACGAACCTCACCGGAACCGTCACCTTTTCGCCTCCCCTGGCGAAGGGCGGCACCAGCCCGGAGACCTACCGGTTCTCGCTCACCGCGACCGGATGCACCACGACCGGATCGGACGTGGCCCAGGTGGTCTCGGGCACGGCCGTGACCACGGTGGAGGTGCCGACCAACGGCTGCGCGAGCGTGCTGGGCAGGGGACCGGGGAAGGGGACGGTCATCACGTGGACGCCGAGCTCCATCGCGCCGACCACGGTGTCGTTCTCCGGGTCGGCGACCGGCCCCAACAGCGCCGGAGACCTCGGCTTCGCCGTGCCGGGCCCGGGCGGGACGGCCACGGTCACCGGATCGTTTGCCGGCGCCGACAACGGTGCCCATTCGACCGCGTCCGCGTACACCAGCTTCCCGGAATCCGAGCTGCGGGCCACCTGCCAAGGGCCGGGGGGCCTCTCTTCGGTCACCATGACCTCGGGCAGCGTGGACCTTTCGTGAGCGGACACTGACAGGCAACGGAAGAGACGATGGGTCGCGGGCGCTCTGCAAGCTCACGACCAGCCGGCTCACAGCTGGCTCAAAGGTGCCGGGCCGACCATGGCAGACATGCCGGTCGTCGCCGCGCCCAGGAGCCAGTCGGCCAACGCGGCGACCCGGGTTCGCCGGAACCGCAGAGTCGTCGCCGACCGCATTCTCCTCGTCCTGGGCGTTGGCTTCGGCCTGAGCGTCGCCCTGGCCCTGTCGGAGGTCACCCGGACCACGTTGGCCCTGCCCGGGGGCGTGCTTGACGCCATCGGCCGGGTGAGCGCGCTGGTCGGCACCTATCTGCTCCTGGTCATGGTGGTGCTGGTCTCGCGCTTCGCCCCCCTCGAGCGGGCCATCGGACAGGACCGCCTGGTGCGCTGGCACCGACGGCTGGCTCCCTGGCCCCTGTCGCTGATCGTCGCGCACGTGGTCACGACCACCCTCGGCTATGCGGCCGCCGCCAAGACGGGCGCCTTGCGCGAGCTGTGGGTGCTCGTCACCGGGGTGCCCAACATGCTCGCCGCGTTCGCGGGCTTCACACTCCTCGTCCTGGCGGCCGTCACCTCCTGGCGCGTTGCCCGTCACCGGCTGGAGTACGAGACGTGGTGGGCGGTGCACCTCTACTTCTACCTGGGCCTGGCCCTGTCGTTCGCCCATCAGGTGACGACCGGCGCCGCCTTCGTCGGGCACCCACTCGCCCGGTGGTGGTGGACCGCCCTGTGGGTCGCCACGCTCGGGCTCGTGGTCGCCTATCGGGTCCTCGTGCCGGCCTGGCGCAGCCTGTACCACCGCCTGCGGGTCGTCCGTGTCTACCAGGAGGGGCCGGGGGTCATCTCCGTGGTCGTGGAAGGCCGCCACGTCGAGCGCCTTCCGGTCGAAGGTGGCCAGTTCCTCCAGTGGCGCTTCCTGCGCCGGGGCCTGTGGTGGCAGGCCCACCCCTACTCGCTGTCCGCCATGCCGCGCCCGCCGTACCTCCGGATCACGGTGAAGGCGCTCGGCGATCACAGCGCACAGCTCTCTCGCATCCGCCCGGGGACGTTCGTCGCCATCGAGGGTCCCTACGGCACCTTCACGAAGCAGGCCCGTTCGTCCGACCGGGTCGCGCTGCTCGGTGCCGGTGTCGGGGTCACGCCGCTGCGGGCGCTGGTCGAGGATCTCCCCGACGGTGTCGACGTCGTGGCGCTGCTGCGAGCGTCGAATCGCCATGAGGTCGTCTTCGCGCAGGAGATGCAGACGCTCCTCGATTCACGTGGCGGGCACTTCCGAGCCCTGGTGGGGCCACGATCCGCGGTGCGGCTCGACGCGATGGCGCTCAGGCGCCTGGTCCCGGACCTCCATCGCCGCGACGTCTACATCTGCGGACCCCATGGCTTCACCCGCCAGGTGGTCAAGGCGGCTCGTGCCCTCGGGGTCGAGCGGGATCACATCCACACCGAGGCATTCGCCACGTGAGAGAGGACTGATGCGGGCACCGTTCGTCATCGGCGCCACCGTGGCAGGGGTCGCCGGGATCATCGCCTTTCATCCCCATGCCACGTCCAGCACGGCCACCTTCAACGCGCCCGGCACGCGTGCCGTCGGTGGCACGTCGACCAACGCCGGTGCGACCGCGTCCGGTGCCCCGCCGGCTGCGGGACCGGCCCCCGCGGCGACAACGCCGTCGTCGCCGACCGGGACCGTGCCGCCGACGACCAACGCTCCGACCACGACGTCTCCGCGGTCCACGGCGGCAAGCGGCACGGCCAGTGGCAGCGTGACGCAATACCCCTTCGGGGTGCTCCAGGTCACGGCCACGGTGTCGGGCGGGCGCATCACCAATGTCTCGACGCAGGTGCAGAGCCGCGACCCGCGTTCCCAGCAGATCGACGACGCCGCCCTGCCGATGCTGCGCTCCCAGACGCTCTCGGCACAGAGCGCCAACATCCAGGGGGTCTCGGGCGCCACCTATACCAGCCAGGCGTTCGTCACCTCCCTGCAGAGCGCGCTCAGCTCCCTCGGGTTCAACGGATGAGCCAGCCGGGCCATCCGGGGGCACCGGACCGGGAGCCGGTGCTCTGCCACGACGAACGGGTCATGGGCACGGTCGTCTCCTTCGACGTGCGGCCCGGCCCGGTCCCGCTGTCCGATGCCCGCCTCGCCCTGCGCCGGGCGTGTGTCGCCCTCGCCCGGGCCGACGCCGTCTTCAGCCTGTGGAAGCCCGACAGCCCGATGAGCCGGCTCCGGCGGGGCGAGCTGGCGCAGGCCGACGCGCCGCCGGAGGTGGCGGAGGTGCTCGCGCGCTGCGCCCTGGCCCGGCATCGCAGCGCCGGCTGGTTCGATCCGTGGGCGATGCCCGGTGGCCTCGACCCGACGGGTCTGGTGAAGGGCTGGGCCGCTCGACGCGCCCTCGAGGTGCTCGTCGCCGCCGGCGTGGCCGGCGCCATGGTGAACGCAGGTGGTGACGTGGCCACGGCGGGGTCCCCGGCCCCAGGCGAGCCCTGGCGCATCGGCGTCACGGACCCCGGCGACCGGTCCCGGCTGCTGTGTGTCGTGGCATCGCCGGGCGCGGTCGCCACCTCGGGGACCTACGAGCGGGGCCCGCACATCATCGACCCGTTCCGCGGGCTTCCTCGAACCCGATGGCGGTCGGCGACCGTCATGGGTCCCGAGCTGGACCTCGCCGACGCGCTCGCCACGGGACTGTGCGCCGCCGGTGCGGCCGGCGCCCAGTTCGTGGCCGAGGCCGCCGGGTACACGGCCGTCGTCGTGGACGACCTCGGCCGGGCCAGGGTCGTCGGTGAGGCGCCGATACAGGAACCCGCCGGCGGTCACGCCGGTGAGAACACGACACCAGGTCGCGCGCTGCAGATCTGGAGCGCGGATCGCTCCGGCGCCGGCCCCCCGCTGCCGATTCCCTCGGGGTGACTTCGCTGCGCATGGTGCGAAGCGTTGCCTGGCGCCGGCGCCGGCGGGGGCGAGGGTCGATCGTGCGGGCATTGGCCTCGGGGTTCGCCGCCGCCCTCATCGCCTTGGTTCCCGCCGCACCCTCGCATGCCGCGACGACCGCGGCCTACCCGGAGGCCGGCGTTACGCAGTTCAGCTCGCCCTCGGCCATCGCGGCGAACACGGGCGTGCCGGGCTCGGCGTGGGACCCGGTTGCCATCGGCGCGCCGGGCGGCCCAGCCATGGTCGACGCCTACGGGCGCGTCGTGACCCTGCACGGGGTCAATGCCGTTTACAAGCGCCCACCCTACGAGCTCACGGTCACGCCGGGCCAGCCCTGGAGCTTCACCGCCGCCGACGCGGCGCAGGTCGCACGCCTCGGGTTCGACGTCGTGCGCCTCGGTATCCTCTGGCAGGGCCTCGAACCCGGGTCGGGAGGGCCGAACAGCCCCGTCATCTGTCACGGTGGGACCCCAGGCGATCCGCAGATGCTGTCGTATCCGACCGCGCAGGCCTACCTGGCCCAGGTGGCCCAGGTCGTCGACCTCCTCGGCCGGTACCACGTCCACACCATCCTCGACATGCACCAGGACGTCTACAGCCAGGCCTTCTCCGGCGAAGGGGCACCTCGGTGGGCGGTCTGCACCGACGGGATCCCGATCAAGATCCTGCCCGGCCGCTGGTCGCGCAACTACGCGAACCCCGCCCTCAATGTCGCGGTCGACCATTTCTTCGCCAACGACGTCGTCGGGAACCTCCAAGGCGAATTCGACCGCGTCTGGGGCATGGTGGCCGCGGACTTCCGCACGAATCCGTGGATCGTCGGCTACGACCCCTACAACGAGCCGTTCTCCCGGGCGCTCACCGACGCGCACGGGACGGGCGGTGAGGCCGATGTGGCCGCCGCTCTCGAGTGCTTCTACACCGGGCGCGCCCAACCCGGATGGACCATCGGCGGCGTGCGGCTGCGGTGCCCCGCCACGGTGCCGGCACTCGGGGTCGTTCCCACGATCGAGGCGGTCGATCCCAACCATCTGGTGTTCGTCGAGCCCGACATCTACACCGAGCACGGCGCTCCGGACCTCCTCGGTCCGATGCCGTTCGGCCGGCTCGTCTTGAACTTCCACGCCTACTGCGGCCACCGGAGCCCTGTCACCGGTGATCCGACGAACGCGCCGCAATGTGCCTCGCGCGTCGACAGCCAGATGCTCGCCCGTCAACGCGAGCGCTCCGCCTTGGATAGTCCGCAGCAGCCGGGGGGGCCGGCATGGATCATGAGCGAATTCGGGGCCACCCACTCGACGGCGGTGCTCGACGCCATCACCGCGACGGCGCGGACCATGGATCTGAGCTGGGCGTACTGGTCGTGGAGCTACTACGACGACCCCACGGGCAGTTCGCACGAGGCGCTCGTCCAGGCCGAGGGCGCCCCCGGCCCACAAGCGCTCTCCCTGGCCACGCCCTACGCGGAGGCGGTGGCCGGCGCGACCGTCTCGGAGTCGTTCGATCCCGGGTCGCTCGGCTACGAGCTCCGCTACCGCCCACGTTCGTCGATCAGCGCTCCGACGGTGGTGATCGTGCCGGCGGTCCGCTACCCGGCCGGATTCTGCACCGAGGTCACGGGTGGCACGATCGGCTCGGAGCCCGGCGCGCAGCACCTGCTGGTGTGGAACAGCGCGGGCGCGGCGCAGGTGGTCGTCGAGGTCACACCGGCGCGGTGCGCGGCACAGCCGCTGGAGGTCCTTCCTGGGAAACAGCTGAGTAGTGCCTGAGAACGACCTTCGAGATCGCCCTGGTGGGTTCGATAGGTGCCGTTGGTCCCTGTCGGTGCGCCGCCGCGGTCACGAGCATGGTCGTGAGACCGACCATGGGGATGTCGATGAGGATCTTGGTGCTCGGAGGCGACGGCTACCTCGGATGGCCCACGGCGCTCCATCTGTCGAACCAAGGACACCACATCGCGGTCTTGGACAGTCTGGCCCGACGGGGATACGACCGCGAGATGGGCGTCGGCAGCCTCGTGCCGATCCTCCCTCTGCAGGGCCGCGTCCGGCGCTGGCGAGAGGTGTCGGGCCGCGTGATCGAGGCGTTCGTCGGCGATCTCACCGATGCCCCGTTCCTCAACACCGTGGTGCGGCGGTTCCGACCGGACACGATCGTCCACTTCGCCGAGCAACGCTCCGCGCCGTACTCGATGATCGATCGCGACCACGCGGTGTATACCCAGGTCAACAACGTTGTCGGCACGCTCAACGTGTTGTATGCCATCGCAGAGCACGACCCATCGATCCACTTGGTCAAGCTCGGGACGATGGGCGAGTACGGCACACCCAACATCGACATCGAAGAGGGCTTCATCGAGATCACCCACAAGGGCCGCACTGATGTGCTGCCCTACCCGAAGCAGCCCGGCTCCTTCTACCACCTCTCCAAGGTGCACGACAGCCACAACATCATGTTCGCCTGCCGGATCTGGGGACTGCGTTCGACCGACCTCAACCAGGGGGTCGTCTACGGGCAGGAGACGCCCGAGACGTCGACGGACCCGGGGCTGGCCACGCGCTTCGACTACGACGCGGTCTTCGGCACGGTGCTCAACCGCTTCTGCGTCCAGGCCGTGGCCGGCCATGCGCTGACGGTCTACGGCAAGGGTGGCCAGACGCGGGGGATGCTCGACATCCGCGACACCCTGGCCTGCATCGAGTTGGCCTGCACGAACCCTCCCGAACCCGGCGAGTACCGTGTGTTCAACCAGTTCACCGAATCGTTCTCCGTGGCGCATCTGGCGGCGCTCGTGGCCGAAGCCCATCCGACCGGTGTGACGATCGAACACGTCGATGATCCACGCGTGGAGCAGGAGGAGCATTACTACCGGGCCGCGCACACGAAGCTCCTGGAACTCGGCCTCGCGCCCCACCTCCTCGAGCGCTCGACTATTGCCGCGTTGCTCCGGTCGGTCAACCGCTTCCGCGACCGGGTGGACCCTGACGCGATACGTCCGACGGTCCTTTGGCGGCGCACCGCGAGCGAGTTGGTGACGGCAGCCAAACCGACCCAGTCCGTCACCGACGCGGCCTGAGCGGAATGCGGCTGTGTGGCCGCGTCGGCCGCCGCTTCCCGGGGCCGTCCATCCCGAGGGGGAGTAGGCGATGCGGGTAGTGAAGTTCCTGCGCTACCAGACGTTGCTGCTCAGGACGGACACACGGTCGGCCTCGGGGGAGCGCGCCGCTTCATGGTCCCTTCAGGCACGGCCCGTATCGTGGCCGGGATGACCGTTGTCAACCACGAGGGTCGCCCCTGCCCGGGTCCCGGGGACGGGGAGCGGCGGACCGCACACGCCGATAGGGGCGTGGAGGCGAACGCCCGCCTCACCGCAGCGGCCGCCGTGGTCCTCTTCGTCCTGCTCGCCCTCGAAGGTTTCACGATCCTCGGTGTCCGCCAGCTGCTCACGCCACACGTCTTCATCGGGATGCTGCTGATCCCGCCGGTGATCGTGAAGATCGCCTCGACCTCGTACCGCTTCGCCCGGTACTACCTCGGGGACCCCGCCTATCGCCGCAAGGGCCCGCCGCCCCTGTTGCTGCGCCTCCTCGGGCCGCTCGTGGTCGTCCTGACCCTGGTGGTCCTGGCCAGCGGCGTCGCCCTGCTGCTGGCGCCGGCCTCGTTCCGTCAGGCGCTCCTGTTCGTGCA
>DASPTT010000046.1:0-32222 GCA_035623275.1 Acidimicrobiales bacterium | reverse complement strand
CGGCCGGGTAGGTGATCACCACGCTGCCGCCGTCGGGCATGGTGTCGATGGCCACGCCGGCGGCATAGGGGCCGGCGCCCGAGAACGCGGTTGCCGGGTTCCCGGCCGGCGCCGCGGGAAGCCCGTCGGGGACCGCGGCCGAGGACGAGCCCGACGAGCAGGCGCCGGCGACGAGTGCGATGACGCCGAGCGCCGCCACCGCGGGCCACGGGCGCCGGAGACGGCCGCTGCCCGCGCGCCGCCCCCGCGTGCGAGCGAGCCCGGTGATGCTATTCGCCCCCGGTGACCGCCGACTCGGCGGGAGCCGATCCACCGGGAGGCGACTCGACGGGCGCCGACTCGGCGCCATGCCCCTTCACGGCCCGGTACCGGTGGACGATGAACGCCGCCAGGACGACGACGGCGCCTGCGGCGATGACGTAGCCGGCGTAGCCGAAGCCCTTGGTGACCGACTCGTAGCTGCCTCCCACCGCGTAGCCGATCGACGCCAATAGCGACACCCACACGCCGACGCCGATGGTGGTGAAGAGGAGGAACCTGGCCACGTTCATCTCGGCCAGGCCCGCGGCCAGGGAGATGAAGCAGCGGACGATGGGGATGACCCGGCCGAAGAGGACCACGGGCTCGCCACGGCGGTTGAACCACGCCTCGGCCCGGTCGAGGTCCTTGTGGGAGACGAGGATGTACTTGCCGTAGCGGTCGACCAGGGCGCGCCCGCCGGTCCGGCCCACCAGGTAGGCGAGCATCGACCCGATCAGCTCGCCCACGATGGCGATGAGGATGACGACCCCGAGGTTCAGGTGCACCTTGGAGCCGGGGAGCAGGGCACCGCTGGCCAGGGCCCCGCCGAGGCCCAGGGTGAGCTCCGACGGGATGGGGATGCAGGCCGCCTCGAGCACCGTGAGGACGAAGATGGCCGCATAGCCGTAGTGCAGGAGGAGATTGGTCATCGTCACGCAGAGGTCATCGGGCACGGGTCCCGCGGACGCCGAGCCGGCCGAACCCCGAAACCCTACCCAAACGGCGACCGTCACAGAGGTCAGGCGCTAGCCTTCCGCGGGTTCGCGGGCGTAGCTCAATGGCAGAGTCCCAGCCTTCCAAGCTGGTCATGCGGGTTCGATTCCCGTCGCCCGCTCTCTGGAGCGCCGAGTCGACGAGCTGACCGCGGTGGTGCACCCCGGGCCCGAGGCCCTGGCCCGCGCCGCGGCCGGGGAGGCGGCGGCGGTCCTGCGGCAGACGGTCGCGGACCGGGGCGAGGCCAACGCCATGTTCGCCACCGGCAACTCGCAGCTCGCCTTCGTCGAGGCGCTCGTGGACCTCGACGACGTCCCCTGGGACCGGGTCGTCGTCTTCCACATGGACGAGTACGTGGGGATCGGCCCTGCCCATCCCGCCAGCTTCCGGCGCTGGATCCGCGACCGCATCGAGCTGCCGACGCGACCGGCGGCGGCGCACTACCTCGACGGTCTCGCGCCCGATCCCGAGGCCGAGTGCGCGCGCTACGGCGCTCTCTTGCGGGCCCGTCCCCTCGACCTGTGCTGCCTGGGCATCGGCGAGAACGGGCACCTGGCCTTCAACGACCCGCCGGCCGACTTCGACGACCCGCTCGACGTCAAGATCGTCACCCTCGACGACGCCTGCCGGCGGCAGCAGGTCGGCGAGGGCCACTTCCCCACCGTCGACGCCGTCCCGGCGCGGGCCCTGACGGTCACCGTCCCGGCCCTCCTGCGCGCGCCGAGGGTCCTCGCCGTGGTGCCCGACGCGCGCAAGGCCGTCGCCGTGGCGCGGGCGCTGCTCGGCACCGTGCACCCCTCGTGCCCGGCGTCCGCCCTGCGGCGCCACCCCGGTGTCACCGTCCACCTCGACCCGGCATCCGCCGCCGGCCTCGGCTGGGAGATCCACGCGCCGGCCTAGGGTGGACCCGAGCCGGGTCAGGACGAGCCGATCCCGAGGTGCGTGTCGAGGAAGTCCAGCGCGAGCGTCCCGTGCCACTGGTGACCCCCGTCGAACACGTCGTGGGCCAGCGCCTCGGGTGCGTCGAGCATGGCGTACACCTCGCGCAGGTGCGCCACGGTGTGCTGCGCGGCGGGCAGGGGGAACAGGTCGTCGTCGCGGCCGGTCTCCACCAGTAGCGGGCGGGGGGCGACCAGCGCGCCGAGGTCCTCGTGCTCGAGGCGCCCGAGCATGCCGGGCAGCACCTGCGAGCCGCACATGTTCCACGGCATCTTGTGGGCCTCGGCCCACGACGACAGGTACCCGCTCACCACCGCCGCCGACACTCGCTCGTCGGTGGCGGCCAGGAACAACGCCATCGTGCCGCCGTAGGACAGCCCGGCCACGCCCAGGCGGGCGGGGTCGACCAGCTCGTGACCCGCCAGCACGTCGAGGCAGCGGGACAGGTCCCACAGGTTCTGGGTGAGCGGGCTCGCCCCGGCCATCACCGCGTGCACCAGGTTGGTGTCGCACGCGTAGTGGTCGGGCGGGTTCCAGTCCAGGCGCTCGCCGAAGCAGCGCAGGTCGGGGGCGAGCACCACGTGGCCGCGGCGGACCAGTTGGCGGGCGTAGTCGCCGTTGGGCGCGTCGGTCTCGGCCAGCCCCACCACCACGTCCTTGCCCGGGCCGTGCCCGTGCACGGCGAGGACCGCGGAGCCCGGATGCGCCCGGCCGTCGGGCACGAGGAGGTAGGCGGGCACCGACATGGTGGCCTCCACGTCGAAGACGATCCGTTCGCGGCGGTACCCCTCGCAGGCCACCACCTCGGTCGTCTCCAATGCGAGGTCCACGGCGCGCGGCGGTGAGCCGAGCAGCGCGTCCAGCCGAGCGCGGCACCGGTCTCGCCACGCGGCGAACGACGCGGCGTCGTCGGTGACGAGGGGGTCCTCGGCCTCGACCTCGGCCAGCTGGAGCATCCACGACGCCCACGGCGAGAAGTTGCGCGCCCGCGACGTCCCCGGGTGGGTCATCGGGCGCGACGCCGAGTCCGTCACCGGCGAGTCGGGCGGGTCGGTCACCGGGTGCGTGCGGTCACCCGCTCGCCAGCGGCTGCCAGCTCTGGACGACGTGCCAGCACGTCCCCTGGGGCTTGCCCGAGTAGGTGAGCACGCACAGCGGGGACGGCGGCACGTTGTTGTGCAGCGACACCACCTGGTACTGCACCGGGCCGGCGAACTTCGTCGCCGAATAGCTGAGCGTCGGCGTGAGCGTGCCCTGGTAGTCCTGGATGGCCGCCATGGCCTGGACGAAGCTGCGGCGGGTGAGGTCGGGTCCGGCGTTGCGTGCTGCGGTGGCGAAGAGCCGGATGGCCTGGCACCACGACGCGATCGGGCCCTGCTCCTCGATGTAGGGCGACACCGACGGGTCGGTGGGCGGGTTGTGCGCCTTCCAGGTCTCGTAGCAGCTGGCGACGCCAGGGTTGTAGCCCCCGAGGCTCTCGGGGACCGGCGCATCGGTGCCGCCGAGGGTGAACACGGTCACGCCCTCCTGACCTTCGAGGGCCTGCTCGTCGGGGAAGGGGATGAGGCCGAGCGAGCTCTGGATGGACCCCTCGTAATCCGACAGGAGGAGCTTGGGGAAGTACTTGTCGTTTGACTCGGCCGCCAGGTACGGGAACATGACGTTGAACGGGATCAGGGGGATCACCGACTGCACCCCGTCGGCCTTGAGGCGCTGGACGACGAGCGGTGCGGCGCTGTCGGTGCTGGCCGAGTTCGACGGGTTGGCCGGTATCGTCTCGACCACCGACGTGATGCCCGCCGCGGCCAGCTCCGGCAGCAGGTACTCGTGCAGCGCGAGCTGGTCGCTGGTGCGGTCACCGGCCACCACGCCGACCTTCACCCCTGGGCCGATCAACCCGGCACTCGTCCCCCAGGACACGAGGGTCTTCAAGATGGCGCTCTGGTCGGGTCCCGTCCACCACAGGTACGGCGAGCCGAGCCGCGTCCAGTCGCTCACCGTCGTCCACTCGCCGATCATCGGCGTGTGGCCCTCCTGGGTGATGCAGAGCTGGTTGTCCCCCGTCCACGAGCCCAGGCCGTCGACGACCGCGAACACCGGTGGGGACCCCTCGGTCCACTGCTTGCACAGCGCGCGCATGTTGGTCTCGCTGGTGGCGTCGTAGTGGACGATCATGGGGTTGATCTTGCGGCCGTTGATGCCACCCTGGTCGTTGACCTCGTTGACGTAGGTGTGGATGGCAGCGACCTGGGCGCCGAACTCCGTGTCGGTGGCGAACCCGATGTTGCCGGCCAGCGCGTTGAGGTCGGCCACGGGGAAGACGACGTTGATCGTGGCCGCGCTGACGCCCCGGCTCGAGGTCGAGGCCTGGTCGACGCCCACGCCCCCGGGGCCCGACGTGCTCAGGCCGCTCGTGGCCGCCGAGCCCGAGCCGGTCGTGCCGTGCGAGCCCAGCGCGACGCCCACGACCACACCGGCGACCACGACCACCACGGCGACGACCCACAGCGCCTGGACGCGGGCCGGCCGGCGCCGGAAGCGCCGCCATCCCCGCCCGATCGCCCCTCCCCTGGAACGTGCCACCACGCACCTCGTCGCCTCGACCCCGTGCCTGGCCGTGCACCATACGCCGCGACCCGTCCGCGGTGCGGGCGGGTCTCGCCTGGGGCACACTGGGTCGATGGCGTTGGACACCCGCCTGGAGCTCCGGCCCCTGACCCGGGCCATCGGGGCGGAGGTCGGGGGGCTCGAGCTCTCCCGCCCGCTCGAGCCGGGCGTGGTCGCCGCGCTGCGTGACGCGCTCGGCCGCCACGGCGTCCTCTTCTTCCGCGACCAGCGGCTCACCCCCGAGGCGCAGGTGGCCTTCGCCCGCCAGTTCGGCGAGCCCACGCCGGCCCACCCGGTGCTCCCCTCGGTGCCCGGCCACCCCCACGTCCTGCGTATCGACGGACGCGACGACCGCGCTGCCTGGTGGCACACCGACGTCACCTTCATGCAGACGCCGCCGATGGGCTCCATCCTGTCGATGGACGAGGTGCCGCCGGTGGGCGGCGACACGCTGTGGGTCAGTACTCACGCCGCCTACGACGCGCTGAGCGAACCGGTCCGGGCCCTGTGCGACACGCTCATCGCGCTGCACCACGACCCGTTCTTCGCCGCCGACGTGGCCGAGCGCGGGGGCATGGAATGGGACGGATCGCACGTCGACGTGCTGCGCCCGGCCATCCACCCCGTGGTGCGCACCCATCCCGACACCGGCCGTAACGGGCTCTTCGTGAACCCGCAGTTCACGCAGCTGGTCATCGGCCTGTCGCCGGTGGAGAGCGACGGCGTGCTCGACCTGCTCTACCGGCACCTGCAGAAGCCCGAGTTCGCCTGCCGCTTCCACTGGGAGCCGGGCTCGGTCGCCTTCTGGGACAACCGGGCCACTCTGCACTACGCGGTCGACGACTACGGCGACGACGTCCGTGTCGCCCATCGGGTGACGCTGCGCGGCTCGGCCCCCTACGGCCCGGCCATGCCCCCGGCGTCCTAGGGGCCCGGCGCCGGCCGCGACGACCCGTCGGCGGCGGCCCCGCCGGCGGCCGGCCCCTTGGGACCCGCCAGGGCGCCGGTGATGACGAGAGCCTCCTCGCTCGCCCCCAGGTATGCGGCCAGGGCGGTGGGGTCGCGCCGGACGGTGTCGGGGTCGCCCACCGAGACCACGCGCCCGGCCTCCATGACCGCCACGCGCGTGCACAGCGCGAAGACCAGGGGCACGTCGTGCTCGACGAGGACGATCGTCGAGCCGGTGACCTCGTGCAACCGGCGCAGCAGCGGGACGAAAGCCTCGGCCTCGCGCTGGGCGATGCCCGAGGTGGGCTCGTCGAGCAGCAGCAGCCGCGGGCGGGCCAGGACCACGGCGGCCAGGTCCACGACACGCCGTGTCCCGGTCGAGAGCTCGGTGGTGCGGTGGTGCCGGAACGGCTCGAGGCTCATGGCGCCGATGACCCGGGACACCGCGGCGCGCTTGTCGCGCTCCGCGCGCCGCGCCCCCGGCAGTTGCAGCGTCGTGGCCAGCACCCCGGCGCGCCGGCCGGCGTCGGCCACCACCAGCAGCGTGTCCTCCACGGTGAGCTCGGGGAACAGCCGGCAGTCCTGGTACGAGCGCACGATGCCCAGCCCCGCCCGCTCCTCGGGGAGGTAGTCGGCGACGTCCTCGCCGTCGAGCACGACTCGGCCCGCGGCGGGCGTGACCACCCCCGACACCGCGTCGAGCAGCGTGGTCTTGCCCGAGCCGTTGGGCCCGATGAGGCCCACGATCTCCCCCGGCTCGGCCGCCAGGTCGACGCCGGCCACGGCACGCAGGCCGCCGAACTCGACGACGAGCCCCTCGACCGACAGGCGTGCCGCCGCGGGCGCCTCGTCGTCGGCCGGCGCGCGTTCCCGGGCCGTCACGTGACCGCCTCGACGACGTCGTCGACCGCCTCGGGCGGCGGCGGCTCGGCGCCGGTCAGGGCGGGCGGGCGCGGGCGAAGCCGGGCGACCCCCGCGGCGATCAGGTCACCCAGCCGGCGCACGACCTCGGCCAGCCCCCCGGGCAGGTAGAGGATGACCGCCATGATCCCGAGGCCGCTGGTGAGGAACTGGATCGTCGGCGTGGTGCCGAAGGCGGCGGGCAGGCCCACCGCGTAGAGGGCGCCGAGGACGGCGCCGGCGATCGAGTCGAGTCCGCCGACGACGACCATGGCCACCACCAGGATGGAGACCGCCGGGTCGAACGTGGCGGTCGAGATCCGCTCGGTGGCATACGCGAAGCAGACACCGGCATAGCCGGTCATGAAGCCCGACAGGGTCAAGGCCATGAGCTTGGTCCTGACCACCGCCACGCCCGCGGTGCCCGCCGCCACCTCGTTGTCGCGCACGGCCACGAGGCGGCGGGCCACGCCCCGGTCGCGCCACACCCGGACCATGAGCACCGACACCAGCAGCACGCCCAGCGAGAACCAGGCGAAGGCCCGTTCGCTGGCCAGGGAGATGCCGAGGAACGTGGGCCGCGCCAACAGCGTCGACTGAGGATTGGGCAGGCCCGTGCACACCTGGCGGGAGGTGAAGGGGATGGTCCAGCACGGGGTGGCCAGCACCGAGGTCTGCATGACGAGGGCGAACCACAGCGTGCTCACCGCCAGGTACAGGCCGCGCACCCGCAGGGCGAGCAGCCCGACGCCGGCGGCCACCACCGCGGTCACGACCCCCGCCAGCGGGAGCAGGAGCACCAGGGGGACGCGCCCGCCGAGGTGCACGGCCACGAGCGCGCCCACGGCGACCAGGCCGAACTGGCCGAGCGAGACCTGCCCGGCCCACCCGGTGAGCACCGTGAGCGACAGGGCGATGACGGCGAAGATGCAGATCTGCGACATGAGGAAGGCGCGCGCGGTGTCGACCACCAGGGGGGCCAGCAGGGCGAGGACGACGGTGACCCCCACACCCGTCCGGCTCACCCGCACCCGCAGCGCGTCGTGCACGCGCCCCCCCACCGCGCCGAGGCTCCATGAGGACTGCTCCCCCAGGCGGGGGCCCTTCTCGAGCGCGCCCACCCGCACGAGGAGGACGGCCAGGCCCATGCCGAAGAGGATCAGGTTGACCGCGGCCGTCGACTGGATGTTCCACTGCAGGATCTCCTGGACGATCCCGATGCCGATGCCGGCCACGAAGGCCACGGGAAGGTTGACCATCGCGCCCACCAACCCGGCGAACAGCGCCAGCAGGAGCAACTCGGGCCCGAGGACCTCGGTGAGCGCGCTCGTCTGGCCCGGGGAGGCCAGCATTGCGGTGACGGCCGAGAGCACGCCGGCGATGGTCCAGGCCACGGTGGAGGTCCGCGACACCCACACGCCCGAGAGCCGGGCGGACTCGGCGTTCTCCGACATGGCCCGCATGGCCAGCCCCCACGACGTGTAGCGCACCGCGAGGGCCAGGGCCAGTGCGGTGAGGGGGGCCACGATCAACGTCGGCAGGTCGCCGGCCGGGAAGATGTAGGTGCCCAGGTGCATGGTCACGTGCTCCGGCAGCGGGAAGGGCCGGAAGAGCTGGCGGGGCCGGACGAAGGGCAGCGCGCTGAAGAGGAACAGCACCTCGGCGAGCCCGATCGTGGCCACCATCACCATGAGCCGCGGCCGCTTGTTGAGCCGGCGCAGCACCAGCTCGGAGGTCGC
The DNA here is from genome assembly GCA_035623275.1 of Acidimicrobiales bacterium. Taxonomy (GTDB): domain Bacteria; phylum Actinomycetota; class Acidimicrobiia; order Acidimicrobiales; family UBA8190; genus DASPTT01. The sequence goes on along the minus strand of DASPTT010000046.1, from coordinate 24,075 downwards.
CCCCACGGCGCCCGCCACGACCAGGACCATGACCACGGCGGCCCAGTAGTTGATGCCGAAGTCGTAGTAGAGCTTCACGAAGAACACCGCCGCCACCACGCCCAGCTGGCCCTGGGCGAAGTTGAGCACCCGGTTGGTGCGGTAGATGAGCACCAGCCCCAGCGCCAGCAGGCCGTAGTTGAGGCCGTTGATCGCGCCCTGGAGGACGACGAACGCGGGGACGGACATGGGACCGGCCGCTATCCCATACCCGCGGTGCCCACGAGGAACACCGGTCGGAGCAGGTCGTCTCGCCCGAGGAGCTCGGCCGTGGGGCCGTCGAAGCGCACCGACCCGCGCTCCAGGAACACCGCGCGCGGCGCGAGCTGCAGAGCGCGGTTCACCGATTGCTCGACGAGCACCACGGTGGTGCCCCGCTCGTGGACCTTGCGGATGATGGCCATGAGGTGCTCCACCGTCTTCGGGGCCAGTCCCAGTGACAGCTCGTCGACCAGCAGCAGCCGCGGCTGCGTCATGAGCACGCGAGCCAGCGCCAGCATCTGCTGCTCGCCGCCCGACAACGTCCCTGCGGATTGCTCCATCCGCGTCGCCAGCTCCGGGAACAGCTCCGCGGCCGACGCCATCGCGTCCTTCGACGACACGCCGTCGGGCAGCGAGTGGGCCCCGATCGCCAGGTTGTCGCGCACGGTCAGACCCGGGAACGTCATCTTCCCCCCCACGAGCAGCGCCACCCCCTGACCGAGGACCTGCTCGGGCTCCAGGTAGGTGGACGTCGTGCCGAACAGGCGGATGACCCCGCGGTGCGGGTGCTCGAGGCCGGCCACGGCGCGCAGAAGCGTCGACTTGCCCGCGCCGTTGGTGCCGAGGAGGGCCACCATCTCCCCCTCGCCGATCTCGAGGTCCACGTCGAAGAGGACCTGCTGGGTGCCGTAGAAGAAGTCGAGGTTGTGGATCTGCAGCGCCGGGATCGGTGCCCCCGAGGAACGCCGGCGGCTCTCCGCGTGGCGCTCGAGGACATCCTCGATGACGAGCGTGATGTCCCGGCGCACGAAACGGGAGCCGACCACCAAGAGCACCCCGCCCGCTGCGCACACCGGCCCGATGAGCGTCAGCGCGAAGGTGACGCCGCGCACGTCGCTGATGGCACCGAGGATCACGGCACCGGCGAAGCCGCCGAAGACCAGCGCGTAGACGCCGAAGAGGCCGAAGCAGATGGCCCGCATCTCCGGCGGTGCGGTGGCGGCAAGGGTTTGGAAGATCGAGATGGACAGGGGGGCCAGAGACGCCTGGGCCAGGAACTGCAGCAGCACCACCATCCACAGGTGCGGCATGTACAGCGACACGGTGAAGAGCCCGCCGTACAGGGTGATGGAGATCCCCGCCAGGATCAGCGGCTGCTGCGGGGCCCGGCGGAACAGCCGGTCGCCGACCAGGAAGGCCATGGGGAGACCGAGGAAGGCGGCCAGGCCGATGATGGAGTACACCTCCGAGCGCGACGCGTCGCCGAGGTGCCACACCCGGTTGTAGTAGATGGAGCCGAACAGCGGGATCCCGGTGCCCGCGAATCCGAGGATGGCCACCGCCACCAGCTCGTAGTACAGGGACCGGATCCGCAGGAGCCGGGTCACCGCCGGGCCGAGGAGCACCTTCGGTGCTCCCTCCTGCTGGCCTGCGATGTCCAGCCCCGCGGCGCGCAGGATCGAGTGCGACTCGTTCTCCCCCTTCTCCGGCTCTCGCAGCGTGAAGGTGAGCAGGCCGATCGGCACGCCCACGAGGGCGACGAGCAGGGCGTAGCGCCAGTTGCCGGTGGCGGCCGCGATGTAGCCCATCACCAGGATGCCGATGGTGTTGGCCAGCGGGTCGGAGAGGTTGTGCCAGGAGAAGATCCGCGCCCGGGCCCCCGTCGGGTAGGCGTCGGCCAGGTAGGCGTTGTGCACGGTGTCACGGGTGCCGATGCCGATGGCCGCGAACATGTAGAGGAAGGCGAACGGCCACACGTTGTGGGCCAGCGCCATGACCGGCACCGTCACGGCGAAGACGAGCAGCGTCACCGCGGCGACCACCTTCCGGCTGCCGCGGTCCGCCCACACCGCCACCGGCAGGCCCCAGCCGATCTGGGCCACCGCCGCCACGAAGGTCAGCGCGCCCAGGCCGGCCAGGCTCAGGTGGAACGACCGGCGGATGTCGGGGCCGAGGACACCGATGCCGCTCTGGATGGTGCCCGTGACGATGGCGCCCGCCGTGAGCAGCACCAGGCCCGCGAACCCGTTCGAGCGCAGCACGCCCAGCAGGGGCGGGGGCTTGCCCTCCCCCGTGCCCGGCACCAGGGCGAGGTCGGCCACCGCCTCCCTGTCCTTGTGGGTGCGCACCACCTCCTGGAGCAGCTCGTCGGGCACCGTGAAGTCGAACACCGAGCCCTCGCCCTGGAGCACCTCCCCCGCGCCAGCCACGGTCCGAACGCTAACCCCTGGTCACGGCGCCGGGCGGGGCACTGCCGCCGCCCAACGCGGCCACTGCACCCGCCACGCGCTCGGCCACGGGCCACAGCTCCTGATAGCGCCGCACCAGCGCGAGAGGCGGTTCGTGGTCGGCCGAGACGGGGTCGATGCGATCGAGCTCGAGGACTGCCCCCGTCGCCCGGGCACCGACGAGCGCGGCCCCGGTCGACGCCGCCTCGCCGAAACGACGGCACCGCACGCTCAGCGCGCTCACGCCGGCGAGGACGTCGAGCCACAGGCCAACCTTCGCCAGCTCACCGCTGGCCGCCAACCCCTGCGGCGTGGCCGCCTCCGGCAGGGCGCGCAGCGCGCGGAGACAGCGGGCCGCGTCGAAGGCGACGGCCTCCAGCGCGGCGCGCGCCAGGTCGCCGACGTCGTGCTCGAACCCCAGCCCGACGAACGCGGCCCGGGCCTCGTCACGCCACCAGGGGGCGCGCGCACCACCGAGCCACGGCGTCGCCGTCACGCCTCGTGCCCCGGGCGGGCTGGCGCGCGCGGCGCGCATGAGCTCCTCCACCTCGGTGCCCGTCACCGAGGCCAGCCAGGCCATGAGTGACCCCGCGGCGGAGAGCCCACCTTCGACCACCCAGCCGCCGAGAGCGCCGGCCGTGGCGACCACCCCGGGTGGCAGGGGCACGGGACGCCCGGCACAGGGCACCGAGACGTTGGCCGTGGTGCCCCACGACACCATGGGGCGCTGCGGCGACGCCCCCGAGCCGAGGACCTCGCAGGCGCGATCGCCCGCACCGACCACCACCGGGATGCCCGGAGGCAGCCCGAGGGACCCGGCCGCCTCCTCGCCGAGCACGCCGGCCACCTCGGTGGACGGCACGGGCTCGGGGAGCAGGCCCAGCGCGGGGCCGGCCAGCTCGCCGAGCGGCGCGCCGGTGGCGTCGTAGAGCCCGGTGGCCGAGGCCATGGTGACGTCGGTGACCACCGTGCCCGTCATGCGCCACACGGCCAGGTCCCGCGGGGCGAGCAGCCACCGGGCCTCGGACAGGCGATCAGGCTCGTGGTTCGACAGCCACGCGATCTTGGCCGCGACGGCGGACCCGTCGAGCACCATGCCGGTGCGCTGGCGCACGTGCTCCGCACCGCCCACGGCGCGCGCCAGCACCTGCGCCTCGTCGCCCGCCCGGCGGTCCGACCACACCAGCGCGGGACCGACGGGTCGGCCGTCCGCGGTCACCGGGACGAAGGTCTGGCGCGCGCCGGTGAAGGACACCGCGACGACCGCGTCGAACAACGACGGGCCGGACTCCCCCGTGCGCGCCACCGCGCAGGCGTGGACGAGCGACACCCACCACGTGCTGGCGTCCTGCTCCACCCGGCCTCCCGGCGCGAACGACGTCTGGAGCGGGGCGCGGCCCGACGCCAGGGGCCCGTCCTCGCCCCACACCATCACCTTGGTGACCGAGGTCCCGAGGTCGACGGTGAGGATCACGGCCGACGGCGGGGGGCGCGCATCGGGCCCGCGGGTCAGCGTCCGTGGACGACCGCGGCGAGGGCCTCGGCCATCGACGACGGGTCGGGGTGCTCGAGCACGGCTCGTCCCACGGCCAGGCCGGCGCCGCCACCGTCCATGACGTCGCGAGCCGTCTCCAGCGTGACCTTGTCCCAGTCGGAGGGGGACGACGGGCGCGGCCCGCCGAGGAACAGCACCGGCACGCCGACGCTGCGGGTCACCCGGGTCACGGCCTTGGCCCGCGCCGAGCCCGGCGGCTCGGCCGGCACCGGCACCTTGAGCAGGGGGGCCCCCATGTCGTGCGCGATCACCGCGGCCAGGAGGACGGCACCGGTGTCGTGCACCATGGCACCGGCGCGCCAGCACACCGACTCCACCAGGGCCTCGAGCCCGTGTGCCACGGCGTCCTCGAGCACCTGGCCGAGCATGGCGAGCCCCGACGCGCCGGCCGCGTCCTCGTGGTCGATGCGGACCATCACCTTGACGCCGGTCCACCCCTCCGCCCGTGCCCGGGCCACCGACGCCACGAGGCGGTCGTCGAGCTCGAAGACCGACCCGGCCAGTCCCGTCCGGTTCAGCGACAGATAGGTCAGCCGGTGCCCGAGGGCACCGCTCGCCGCCAGGTCGGCCAGGGGCTGGGCGCTGGCCAGCACGCCGTCGCAGTGGGCCAGGGCCTGTCGCGCCGCGGCCAGGTAGTCGCCATAGTGCTCCACGGTGACGATGCCCCGGGCCCGGTGGTCCGCTGCCAGCACGAGCGCGGGGGGCGCCAGGCGGCGGGTCGGGGGGACGGGGGACGCGCTCACCGGACCCCGGCCAGGGCGAAGACCACCTTGGCCAACGCGGAGAAGTCCTCGCGCCCGTACCCCGCGCTCGACGCCGCCGTCAGCACCTGGCGGGCGAGCGCGGTCGACGCCAGCGGCACGCCCGAGCGCGCGCCGAAGCGCAGGGCGAGGTCGAGGTCCTTGGCCATGAGGTCGGTCATGAACCCCGGCGCCCAATCGTTGGACGCCGGGCTGTCGGGGACGACGCCGGCCACGGGCAGCCGGGTGCGGACGGCCACGCAGTCGCCGGTCGAATGGGTGACCACCTCGTGCAGCTTCGCCATGTCGACCCCGGCGCGTCCGGCCAGCGCGGTGGCCTCGGCGGTCGCCACCATCTGCGCGGCGTAGATCAGGTTGTTGCACAGCTTCACCACCTGGCCCATGCCCGCGTCGCCGACGTGGACGATGCGGGCGGCGAGAGGCTCCAGAGCCGGGCGCGCCGCTGCCAACGTCGCCGGGTCCCCGCCCACCATGAGCGTCAGCGTGCCGGCCGCCGCGCCCGCGGTGCCGCCCGACACGGGGGCGTCGAGGTAGGCGGCGCCGGTGGCGGCCACCGCGCCGTGCATGGCCCGCTCGACGTCGGGGTCGATCGTCGAGCAGTCGACCACGATCCTCCCCGGCCCGAGCGCGGGGAGCATGGCGGTGACGACCGCGTCGACGTCCGGGGAGTCGGGGACGCACACCACCACCACCTCGGCGCGCTCGGCGACCCCGGCCGGCGTCCCCGCGTCGACCGCACCGAGCGCCACCGCCGCGTCGATGGGCGGGCGGCTGCGCGACGCCACCGCCACCTGGTGGCCGGCGGCCAGCAGGTTGCGGGTCATGGGGAGCCCCATGGCCCCGAGGCCGACGAAGCCGATGCGCATGGGCGGAACCCTCCGTGTCAGGTGCGGAACTCAGGTGCGGAACTGCGGGAGCCACGCAGACGTGCCCGCCAACAGCTCGTCCACCATGGCCTCCACGGCGTCCAGGTCCCCTCGGCCGGCCAGCGGGTCGAGGGCCATGGCGGCGAGGACCTGACGACGATCGCCCGACAGGGCCGCGTCGAGGGTGAGCTCGTGGACGGCAACGTGGCGCCGCAACAGCTCGGCCAGGGCGGCCGGCGCCCGCGCCGCGTCGCGCCCTCGCACGCCGGTGCCGTCGACCTCGCAGATCGACTCCACCACCGCGTCCGCCGGGAGGTCGGGGCACTGCCCGCGGTTGGGGAGGTTCACCGGGAGCTCACGACGGGTGCCGGTGACCAGCGAGTCGATCACCGGCGCCACCAGCTCGCCCGAGTCCCAGGTCTGCATCTTGGCGCTGCCGCCGAGCACGGCGCGCACGTCGGCCTCGTACTCGGCCTGGTGTGCCCGGCGCGTCGCGATCGTGGTCAGCTCCACCCCCCACGCCCTGCCCCATCCCGACGCCTCGGTCAGCGCCCAGGGTACGAACTCCACGAGATGGCGGTCGTTGGCCGCGGGCAGGGCACCGAAGCGGTCGAGCACGGTCAGGGCGAACCGGTGGCGCAGGCAGAAGTCGCGGGTGGTGAAGGGCTCGGCCGGCTCTCCGCCCGCCGCGCCCAGCGCGCCGAGACCGCCGTGCTCCTCGACCACCTCGGCCAGCAGCGCCAGCCCGTCGCGCCCGTCGACGTCGAGCTCGGTGACCACGGGGAAGTGGTTGACGCCGGCCACGGTCGGGCGCACCGCGGTGTGGGGGAGCCCGAGGGCGAGGGCAAGGTCCATGCAGAAGTTGCTGACCTCGTGGCACAGCCCCAGCGTCTTGACGCCGGTCTCCCGGCACATGGCACGGGTGAGCACCGACATCGGGTTCGTGATGTTGAGGATCCACGCATCGGGGCACAGCTCCTCGGCGTCACGCGCGATGCCGACGAGGACCGGAACGTTGCGCAGCGACCGGCAGATGCCTCCGGGCCCGACTGAGTCCCCCACCGACTGGCGCACACCGTGACGAGCGGGCACGTCCAGGTCGACGGCCATGGAATCGAAGCCGCCCGTCGAGATGGTCACCACCACGAAGTCCGCCCCCTCCAGCGCGTCGCGCTGGTCGGTGGTCGTGGCCACGGTGCACGCCACCCCCGTCTCCTGGACCGCCAGGCGCGCGTAGTCACCCAGCTCGACCAGCGCGCCGGCATCGACGTCCTCGAGCACGAGCTCCATGCCGGCCAGGGCGGGGATGCCGAGGAGGTCGGTCACCAGCTTGGGCCCCCACTGGTAGCTGCCCCCGCCCACGATGGTCACGCGCATCGTTTCCCCCGCTTCGCCGCGGCGCCGGACCGCCCCGACACCCGCGCGGGCGCCGGCGGCCAGGCTGACGTGGACGTCACCCTACCGGCAGGCTGCCGCCCGGGTCGTCCACCTCGTGCTCGAGCAGCCAGCCCAGCGCGCCGTCGAGGTGGCGGAGGTATGCCGGTTGCTCCCAGGCGTCGGGGAAGTGGCCCAGCGCGCTGTAGAAGACCCGGCCCGCGCCCTCGGCGAAGCACCAGGCGAGCGGGAACCCGTGCCCCGGCCGGCGCGCGCCCGGCACCGTCATGTCGAGCTGGCCCTCGGCCACCGACACCAGCACGCGGGCGTCGGGGCGGAGGTCGCGGAACAGATAGATCTCGTCGCGCCAGGTCCAGCGGGCCGGGAGATGGGCCGTGGCCGGATGGCCGGTGTCCACCGTCAGCGCCACACGCTCGGTCCACGGGTGCCCGTCGAAACGCGCCCCGAGGAGCACGCCGTAGTCGGGCCACCCGTAACAGGCGTCGGTGGCCGAGTGCACGCCCAGGAGGCCGAGCCTCCCCGCGCGCACCGACGACGAGATGGCCTGCCGCTGGCTCTCGTCCCATGGCGTCTCGCCGATGGTGAACAGGGCCAGCACCCCGCCGTGCTCGAGCACCACGGCGGGGAGATCGGCGACGTCCTCCACGACGACGGGCTCGAGGCCGCGCCGGCGGGCCAGCTGCGTCAGCGCGGTGGCGGCCTGGCCCAGCACCCCGTGCACGCCGGCGGGCCCGTCGCCGTAGGGGGCGACCTGGGTCACCGCGTAGAGCACGGCGCGTCTCATCGCGCCGGCAGGGCGTTGGAGCGGGCCACGGTGCCGAACCACGACGCGCTCGGCTTGGGGAGCCGGTCGAAGGTGACCGGGTCGACCGCGCAGAGCCCGAACTTCGGCCCGTACCCGTGCGCCCACTCGAAGTTGTCGAGCAGGCTCCAGGCGAAGTACCCGCGGACGTCGACGCCGTCGTCCAGGCACCGGCGCACGCCGCGCAGGGCGGCGTCCATGTAGGCGATGCGCTCGGCGTCGTCCTCGGTACCGATCCCGCTCTCGGTGACGAGCACGGGGATGCCGGTGACCGCGGCGGCCCGGCGGACGCAGTGTTCGACGGCGGCGGGCCAGTTCTCGTAGCCCATCTGCGTCTGCGCCACGGCCGGGTCGTCCGGCGCCTGACCGTCGGGGCCGAAGTGCATGCGGGTGTACGCCTGCACGCCGACGAAGTCGTCCCCGCCGGTGGCCCGCAGGAACGTGTCCTCCAGGATGTCCTCGGCGGCGTCCCGCACCGTCTCGCCGCCGGGCTCGGCGACCAGCTCCGCCATCGACAGCGTCAGCCCCACGGGGAAGTCGCCGGGCCCGGCCCGCAGCGCGTCGACCGCGAGCCGATGCGCCTTCACCATCGTCTCGTTGACGGCCAGGTGGCGCATGAGGTCGCCTTTGACGCCCGGCGGGAAGTCACCGATGGTGTAGCCCATCACGCCGATGACGTTGGGCTCGTTGATCGTGCACGCCCGTGCCACCACGTCGCCCAGGTGGGCACCGGCCCGGGCGACGAAGCGTGCGAAGGTGTCGGGCGCGTCCGCCGCCTCCCAGGCGCCCCGGGCGGCGAGCCAGGTCGGCGTGGTGAAGTGGTGGAACGTGACCACGGGTGCGACCCCGTGGTCGAGGCAGCGAACGCACATCCGCCGGTAGTGATCCAGGGCGGCGAGGGAGAACTCGCCCTCGGCGGGCTCGATCCGGCTCCACTCGAGGGAGAACCGGTACGCACCGAGGCCGAGCCCGGCGACGAGGTCGACGTCCTCGGGCCAGCGGTGCAGCGAGTCGCAGGCGTCGCCGCTCGAGGCGGCACACCCGGACTCGGGGTCGTGCTCCCACGCCCACCAGTCGTTGTTGACGTTGCCGCCCTCGATCTGGTGCGCCGCCGTCGCCGCGCCCCACAGGAAGCCCTCGGGGAAGGCGACGGCCGCGGTCGACGGATCGGACGGGGCCATCTGGCCACCGTATCGCCGTGCGCGGTCCGTGTGCCTGCGCCGCGCCTAGGCGACCGATGCGCGCCGGCCGCGCAGGACGCGGCGGATCCCCCATCCGCATGCGACGGCGGCCGCCACGAGGAGCAGGACCCCCGATGCCCGTACGAGCGCCTGGAGGCCGGCGCCCACACTGTGCCAGGCGTCGTGCCAGGCGGTCGCCCACGGCGAGGGCACGCCGGACGCCGCGGCGGTCTGGGTCACGGAGACAGCCAAGGTGCCGTAGGTGGTCTGGTCGTCGAGCAGCCGCTGCTGCCCCTCGAGCTGTTCGAGCTGGCTGTCGACCGCGTCGATCTGCTGCTGCACCGCCAGGATGTCGCCCACCGTGCCGGCCTGGCCGAGGATCTGCAGGTATCGCTGCTGCGACTGCTGGGCGGCCGTGATCCGGGCCTGGAGGTCGACGTACTGCGCGGTGACGTCCTGCCCGGAGGTCGACAGCTGCTGAATGCGGCCCAGACCGCGCACGTCGTCGACCACCACGTCGAAGGTCACGGCCGGGACGCGCAACGTGATCGTGCCCGACGGGGCACCCGGGCCCGCCGTGATCGACGAGTCGGAGACGAAGCCCCCCTGGGACTGTGCCAGCACGCCCAGGCGCGTCATGGCCCACTGCACCCGGCCCACCCCCACGGCCACCTCGACCTGGCCGGTCTTCACGACCCGCGTCTGGTCGACGGCCGAGGGCACCGTGTCGGTCGACGTCCCGCCCCCGTCGGGCCCGCTCGCCGCGGCCGGCGATCCCGAGGCGGCCGGCGATCCCGAGGCGCCGCCGGTGCCGGCGCCGGTCCCAGGGCCCGAGGGGAGACCGGGTATCGCCGGGCTCGTCCCGCCTCCGGCCACGGGTTGTCGCGCCCCGGGGCCCGTTCCGGACCCGGCCGGGGTCCACAGCGCCGCGGCCAGCGCGGCGAGCACCACCGCGCCCGCGCCGAGGAGGGCGACGACGCGCCGGGCGCGCCGCGTGGTCGTCCGAGGATCCTCGGGTGGGCAGGTGGGGGCGTCGGCTGGGACCGGGACCTCGGTGATGGACGTCATGGGCCCATAGACGCCCGGCGGGCCGCGCAGCTTGCACCTGGGCACCGACCGGGGCCGGTGGCGGGCCCCGGGCCCCGCGTCACTCCGTCGGGTCCTCCGACGCGGCCCGCGCCTGTCGCTCGACGGCCTGCAGGTCGAAGTAGTCGCGCCACGCGGTGACCCGCCCCGCGTCGTCGACGGCCACCACCGTGCACCCCTCGATGCGGATCGGCGTGGTGCCACCGAGCGTGCCCCGTCCCACCCATTCGAAGGCGCAGCTCGTCCCGTCACCGCGGATGCTCGTGATCTCCTGTCGCCAGTCGGGGAACGCGGACTCGGTCACCTGCTCGATCGACTCGATGTCGGTGGTGGCCGGTGTGACCGGGTCGCTGAAGGTCCCGCCGGGAGCGAAGAGGTCCCGGAACCGCCGCTCCGATCCCACCGCCAGCGCCACCTGCGTGGTGGCTGCCCATGCCTGCCAGTCCACGTTCATCCCTCCCCGGGGAACGTCCAGCGGGTGGGCGAGCCCTCGAAGTCGTCGGTGTCGAGGCCCACGACCGACCGCGGGGCGAGCCGGAAGCAAGCGTTGGCGGTGAAGAACTCCACCGGGTAGCTCGTCGTGTACTTGTCGTTGACCAGGTCCGCGAACCACGCGACGCGCTCCGGCGCGACGACCCGCGTCACCGTCCCGTCGACCATCACCGGGTGCAGCGCGTCGTCGGTGGCGGCCGTCGCCCGTGCCTCGCGCCCGAGGTTGCGCGCCTTGCGGGAGCCTGAGCTGGAGCTGAACCAGAACGCCACGTCGGCCCACACGCCCCAGACCGGCGTGACATGAGGCCGGCCGTCGGGCCACACGGTGGCCACCCAGTAGTCGTGCGACATCGTCAGCCGTTGCTCGGCCCACGTCCACGGGAGCAGGCCGGAGCCTTCGTCGGGCCCGGCGATGCCGTAGCCGGGCATGAACGGTCGGGATGCGAGGGGCGTGCCGGCGTCGTCGGTCACGGCCCGATTCCAGCACGTCGGCGGTGCGTCGGCAGGCTCAGGCGGGTGACGGGACCGGCGCGTGCTCCCCGGGGATCAGGGGGAACCGGCGGCCGGTCAGCACCCCGGTTCGGATGCGAAGGAAGCGGTCGCCCGGTTCGGCGACCAGCGGCGCCGGTGTGGCCCGGCGGGCCGCCGCCACCTCGGCGGCGTCGGTGATCTCGAGGCACAGCCCGCGCACCAGCACGCTCCATGCCACCCCGTGCTCGACGTCGAGCGTGTCCACCTCGAAGGCGACGATGGCGCGTTCGACGGCGGAGAGCAGCTTGAGGCCCTCGCCGGTGCGGACCACCACGTCTCCATCGAGCATGCCGTAGTTCACCGGCAGGATGATGGGCACGCCGTCGAGCGCGAACCCCACGCGGCCCACGCCCTCGCCACGCGACGCCCCCAGGGCGAGCAACCGGAGGCATTCCGGCCGCTCGAGCACTCGCGAGCCCCGTGCGTCGATCCACATCGATTCTCATGGTCGCCCGCGCCGCCCCGAGCGCCCAGGGTCGGAGGTCCCGGTCTGCCCCGGGTGGCGTTGGCTAGCGTCGGGCCGTGGACCAAGGAGCCCGCCCCCGGCCGCCGCTGGCGTCGTCGCTGGTCGCGACCGGCGCGACACCCTCCCCCTAGGCTGCCGACGATGGCATTGCCCCTCCCCCGCTCCCTCTCCCCCTCCAAGGTCTCGTCGTTCACCGACTGTGCGCTGGCCTTCCGTCTCAGCGCCATCGACCGGCTGCCCGAGCCCCCCTCGCCCGCCACGGTCAAGGGCACGCTGGTGCACAGCGCCCTCGAGCGCCTGTTCTGGGAGCACCCGCGGGGCGAACGCTCGGCCCAGGCCGCGCACGGCGCGCTCGACGCGGCCTGGGCCGCCATGGGCGACGACGAGGAGTTCACCGCGCTGGGCCTCGGCGCCGACGAGCGCGCCGCCTTCCTCGACGACGCGCGCCGGCTTGTCGACAACTACCTGCGCCTCGAGGACCCCGACGCGGTGGACGCCGTCGGCGTGGAGCTCACGCTCGAGGCCGCCGTCGGCGGGCCGCGCCTGCGGGGGATCATCGACCGGCTCGACCGCGGCGAGGACGGCGAGCTCGTCGTCGTCGACTACAAGACGGGCAAGGTCCCGAGCGAGCGCGACGAGCGGGCTCGCCTGGGGGGCGTCCAGTTCTACGCGCTGCTGTGCGAGGCGGTGCTCGGGCGGCGCCCGGCGCGCGTCCGGCTGCTCTACCTCCGCGAGCCGGTGGCGATCGAAGCCGCGCCCACCGAGCAGTCGTTGCGCGGGTCGCGCCGGCGGGCCGAAGCGGTGTGGAGCGCCATCGAGCGGGCATGTGCGGCCGAGGACTTCCGGCCCAAGCCCTCGGCGCTGTGCGCCTGGTGCGCGTTCCAGGCGCTGTGCCCCGCCTTCGGGGGGACCCCGCCGGTGGCGCCGCGGGCTCAGCCTCCCGGCGTCGACGAGGTGGCCCCGGGGACGGTCGGGCCCGTGAGCACCGAGACGGTGGAGATCCTCCAGCCCTGAGTGGTGTGGGTCAGGTCCACCTCGACGCGCAGCACGTCGGTGGCCGGCGCCGCCGCCGTGGCGTTGGCATAGGTCTGGTCGACCACGCCGTAGACCACGGCTTGGTTCCCGTCGACCTTCTGGACGTAGATGTTGCGGATCTGCCCGTCCGACTCGGCTCGGGCCTGCTCCAGCGCCTGACGGATGTTGGAGCCGAAGAACGACTGGGCCTGCTTGGCGAAGTCGCCGGTGGCCATGTTCAGGATGCTCGAGAAGTCGCTGTCGACCGTGTTCGGCCGGAAGTTGGTGAGCGCCAGCAGGAACGACGACGCAGCCGACTTGGCGTCGTTGGCCGCGTCCTGCTGGCTCTGGAGGTTCGACCACGACAGCCCGAAGACGAGCGCCATCACCACGGTCACCACCGACACGGTTCCGAGGGTCACGGCCACCCACATCGGCGCCGACCGACCCGTCCGGGGCCGAGCGGTCCCACGGGTGCTCGCCGTCACCGGGACCTCGTTGGCCACCGCGCCGGGCTGGTGCGCGCCGGGCTCGTGCGTGACGGTGCGGGCCTTGCCTCGGGCGCGCGCCCCGGGCCCCACCGGGCTCGGGCGCGCTGCGCCGCCGACGACGGCCACGCCCGTCTCCTCAACTGCGTCCATGTCGTCAGTCATCGGCGCTCACCCCCGTCGCCCTTGAACCTCGCCCGAACCGGCAGCGCCCGGGCCGAGCGGCCCCGGTCGCGACGCTGGCGCAGCAGGGTCAACCAGGCGACGCCCATGAGCAGGGCCAACACGGGCAGGGCGGCGCCGGACCCGGTCGGCAGGGGGGCGCGCGCCGCGGCGGGTGCGGACGAGGGCACCACCGGGCCGCCGCCGCGCACGTCGGCCTCGCTGGCCGTGGGTGACGACACCGTGGCGTTGGGCCCTGCCGGGTGGAAGCCGGCCTGCAGCGCCGGGCCGACCCCGGGGCCGAACTCGGTGTCGCACGCCGCGCCGGGGAGGATGGGCGGCAGCGTCGTCGGCTGCGTGTAGGCGTCGGCGGAGGGCTGGGCCGGCGGGAGCAGCAGGCGGGTCCGCAACCACTCCTGGTCGCTGCGGGCGGTGTCGCCGGCGGTCAGGGCCTTGGCCGGGCCCGAGGGCGCCACCTTGTCGATGGCGCCGAAGAACACCCAGTTGGTCGCCAGGGTGGTGTCCAGGTTGGCCAGGTTCGCCCCCGTGCCGAGGTTCTGGTTGACGTCGGCCACGTCGTGGACGATGCACGCCAGGTCGGGCTGGTTCGTCGTCACCAGCTGGTCGAGCTGCTGCGCGGTGACCGTCCCTTGCGCCAGGAGGTTCACCAGGTCGTCGCGGTGCTGCGCCAGCGCCTCGACCAGGACCGCCGTGTTGGCCAGGCCCTGTTGCAGGCTCTGCGCGTTGGCGGTCACCGTGTCCAGGACAGGAGGCGCGTTGTCGAGCAGCGACTCGAACTGCTGCTGGTAGGCGAGGAACTCCTGGCTGAAGATCAGGCCCGACTCGTTGATGGTGCGCAGGTCCTGGCCGCGGCCGGCGAGCCCGGTGGCCAGGTCGTGGAGCACGGCGTTGAGGTCCCCCGGCGGAATGGCGGCCACCAGCTTCGTGAACTCGGCCACCACGGTGCCCACGTCGGCCGGCGTGGAGTCCGCGGCGGCGGGGATGACGGCGCCTGAGCGCAGGGGCGGTGGGTCGGGCGTGTCGGGCGGCGGCGCGAGCTCCACCTCCTGCTCACCCAGCGCGTTGGCGACCACGACCCGCGCCTGCACGTTGCTGGGGATCGGGTGCCCGGGGTCGATCGTCATGGTCACCTTGGCGCCGTCGGGGACGAGCGATACGCCGCTCACCGAGCCGACGGGGACGCCGTCGAGCGTGACCGTGAAGCCCGGGGAGAGGCCGGCCGCCGTCGGGAACACCGTCGACACGCTGGTCGTGGGCCGCAGGGGGTTCCCCAGCAGGTCGAGGAAGCCGTAGGCGATCAGCACGGCGGAGATCACCCCGAAGGCGATGAGGTTGACGACGATCCGGCGGGTGATCACGAGCCGCCCCCGTTGGGATCGCAGCTCCCCGTGGGGTCGGTGCTGCTCGAGCCCCCGCCCGGCAGGCCGCAGACGATCACGTCATCGAGCACCTGGAGGTAGTTGTTGACGGTGAAGGCGGCGGTGGCCGCGTTGTGCGCGGGCAGCGCCTCGATGGCGGCGGCCAGGTCCTGCTGGTGCAGGGCGAGCTGCTGGGCCACGGCGGCGAGGGCGTTGATCTGGTCCTCGGTCTGGCCCAGGCCGCTCTGGAGGATCGCGTTGCCCTGCTGCGCCAGGTTGTCCAGCGACTGGAGCAGCCGCACGAACTGGTCGTCCTGCTGGGCCAGGATCGACGTCGTCTGGGCGAGGTTCGTCACCGCCTGCGCGTCGGACTGGGCCGAGGGGGCGAGCGACGACGACAGCTGGTCCACCTGGTTCACGATCGACTGGATCTCGCCCGAGCGCGATGCGTAACCCTGCATCACCGTGCCGAAGTCGTCGAGCAGCTGGCGCAGTGCGCCCGACTGGCCGCCGAAGCCCTGTGCGCCGTTGTCGACGATCTGGGCGACCTGCGCGGCGTTGACCGCGCCGAAGACCTCGGCCCCGGCCGACACCAGCTGCTGGATCCCGGGGACGACCTCGGCCTTGCTGATCACGGCACCGTCGGTCAGGGGGGCGCCGCCCGTGGAGGACGGGATCAGGTCGATGTAGTGCTCGCCGAGGATGGTCGTCTGGCGCAGCTGGGCCGTCACCGCGGCGGGGACGTCCGCGCTGCGCTGGACGGTCATGGTGACGGTGGCGGCCGTGCCGTCGGGCGCCAGCGCGATGGACTTGACGGAGCCCACGGTGATGTCGGCCAGCTGCACGGGCGCGCCCACGGCCAGGTCCGAGACGTCCGAGAAGGTCGCGGTCGCCTGCAGGGTCGCGGCCCCGCCGCCCACGCACCCGCCGAAGAGCGCGCCGAGCAGGCCGAGCGTGCCGACCGCCACCGCCGCGCGCGTGGTCACCCGGCGGCGGGGCGTTGCCGACCCGGCGCCCCTCACAGGAGGCTCCCGAAGAAGTCGGCCACACCGAGCAGGCCGTGGAGCAGGCCGCCGAGGGCGCCACCGTTGGACTTGGACTGGGTCGACGTGTTCGACGTCGTCATCGGCGGCAGGTTCGCCCCGGAATCGAGCGAGCTGCCCGACGCGCCGCCGAGTTGCGAGGCGGGGATCGACGACGTCGACGACTGCTGGGCGGGGGTGACGCCGGGGATCTCGGCGATGCCCTGGCTCAGGACCTGCTGGGGGGATGGGGGGCTCGGGCCGGTGGTGCCCCCGAGCTTGTCCACCACGCCCGGGATCACCGCCAGGAGCGGGTCGAAGAAGCCCGAATCGGGGTTGCCGCAGGTCTGCAGGGTGGCGATGGCGCTGGCCGAGAGCCCCTTCGAGTGGTTGGCCAACACCCGCCGGCACACACCGGCCAGGCGGTCGCGAAGCAGGCTGGCCACATAGGCGCTCGTCACGCCGGCGGGGATCTGGTTGTTCAGGTTCAGCCAGTCGTGGACCGGGTCGACGGCACGGCCGGCTGCGCCGAACAGGGCCACCGAGGACTGGAGCCCCTGGTCCAGGTTCGACAGGTTGCGGTCCAACGTCCTCCCCACCTGCGTGATCGTGCTGATGTCGCCTTGCAGGGGCTGGAGGTTGGGCGCCAGCACGCTGGAGATCTGCGCGTCGGCCTGGGCCAGCTGGGTGACCGCGTCACCGAGGGGCCCGGCGTTCTGTGCCAGGACGGTCGACACCGCGTCGTACTGCTGGATGAGCTGGGCCACGGTGGCCGAGCGCTGGCGCAGGGTCTGGGTGATCGAGGCCAGCGAGCCGTTGAGCTGGCCCAGGCTGTCGCCGTTCTGGGCCAGGGTCTGCAAGGTGGCGGCTCC
This sequence comes from Acidimicrobiales bacterium, assembly GCA_035623275.1. Classification (GTDB taxonomy): domain Bacteria; phylum Actinomycetota; class Acidimicrobiia; order Acidimicrobiales; family UBA8190; genus DASPTT01. The sequence goes on along the minus strand of DASPTT010000046.1, from coordinate 7,535 downwards.
CTGACCCAGCAACTGGTTGAGCGCCGCCCCCTGGCCCTGGAGGTCCTGGGCGAGGTTGGACACGAGGCTCCCAACGGTCTGGGGTTGGACCTCGCCGAGATACTTCTGCAGGTCCTTCAGGAGCTGGTCGGTCGACTCGGGGACCGACGTGCGGCTGAGGGGGATGGCGGCACCCGAGGCCAGGCGCGGGCCACCGCTGTAGCCGGGTGCGAGCTCGATCGAGGGCTCGCCGAGCAGCTGCGGCGACACCAGCGCGGCGTCGACGCCGGCCGGCAGCGGCGTGCTCGGGTCGACGCTCATGGTCACGACCACGTGGTCGCCCACGGGGGTCACCTGGGTCACCGTGCCGATGGGCACCCCGAGCGCGTCGACCGCGTTGCCCGGGAAGAGTCCCTCGGCGTCGGAGAAGGTGGCCGTCAGCGTGGTGGGCGGCGAGCCGCCCACGCACGCGGAGAGCGTGACCGCACCCGTGGCCATGGCCAGGACGGCGATCAGCGCGCGCAGGGAGCGGGTCGGTCGCATGGTCATCCTTCGAGCAGCGGCGAGAGCAGCTGCTGCAACGGGTTGGGCGCGGACCCCGCCGAGGCGGCCGAGCCCTTGGTCCCCGCCTTGGTCCCCGGCCCCGACGTGGCGGAGGTGGTGGTGCCCTGCGCGCCGCCCGGCCCGCCCGAGAGCTGGCTGGTGGACCCCACGAGCGGGCCGCTCTGCGCGTCGCAGGGCAGGGGGTCGGGCCCGAATGCCGCTGTGAGCGCCTCGTCGAGGGCGCCGCAATTGCCGAGGACGCCGTAGCCGCCGGCCGTGCCGAGGAGCTGGTCGTAGATGTTGCCCCACGAGTTGGGAGCGTCGGCGGGACCGGAGTACCCGATCGACGAGAAGCCGCGCAGCCCCGAGGTCAGGTAGGCGACGCCCTGGGCCAGGTCCTCCTGGTGCTGCTGGACCACGGCCAGGATGGAGTTGAGGTGCGAGAGCAGGCCCAGGATCTGCGGCTGGTTCTGCCCCACGAGACTTGAGGTCTGCGCCGCGAACTGCTCGACGCTCTGCACGAGCTGGGCCAGGTCGGCCGAGCGCGCCGCGAGGCCCTGGACCACCGTCGACAGGTTGTCGACCACGCCCGCGAGCTGCTGGTCCCGCCCGGCCACCGTGGAAGCGAGCGTGTTCGCCGCGTCGATCAGCCCGCTGACCTGTCCCTTGCGCGAGTCGATGACGCCGGTGAAGCGGTCCAGGCCCGACAGGATGGCAGCGACCTCGGCCTGCTTGCCCTGGGTCACGCTGGCCAGGGAGCTGATGAGCTGGTTGAAGGCGCTGACGTCGCTCTGCTGGAGCAGGGTGCCCGCCGTGTTCTCCAGGTCCTGGAACTCCACGGGCACGGAGGTGTCGGTGATGGTCGCGCCCGCCTGCAGGGGGTGGCTCCAGCCGGACTCGGGCTTCAAGGCGACGTCGAGCACGCCGAGGACGGTCTGGACCTCGATGGCCGCGGCGGTCCTGGCCGGGAGGACCGTGCCGTGGTCGAGGGCGAGGTCGGCCACCACCGTGTCCCCCTGCAGGTGCACGCCGGAGACGGCGCCGACCTTGACGCCCGCGATCGTCACCGGCGCGCCCTTGCCGATGCCCGCGGCGTCGGCGAAGCGGGCGTGGACCGTGTAGCTGGGGGTGAACACCGAGCGGTTGAGCATCAGGACGCCGAGCACGATGACGGCGGCCGCGACGATCACCACCAACCCGATCACCCGGTTGTCGCGTTCGGTGAAGGCCTTCACGATCCGCTCCCGCTGAACGTGCCCGTGCCCTCGACCATCTGCAGGACGTCACCCACCGAGGCGTACCCCGCCCCCGCCCCGGCCGCGCTCGTGGTGCTCGTCCCGCCGAGCCCGGGGACGAGCCCACTGCCGTTGGCCGGTGCGGGCACGCCCTTGGCCGGCAGCGTCCCCAAGGGGCCCGATCCCGCCGGCGGGTTGTTCGCCTGGTAGTAGGTGCACCCCGTTTCGTCGGCGAGGCAGGTGTAGACGGTCTGGATCTCGAACCACTGGCCGTAGGTGGTGTCGAGCGTGTACGGGGCGAGTCCCGACCCGAGCGTGCTGAGGCCCTGGCTCAGCACGGCCTCGTGGGCCTGGATCATCGACGACACGGCCTGGAGGTTGGCGATCGCACCCGACAGGGACCCGTGGGTGTCGGCCTCGAGCGACGCCACCTCGCCGGCCACCTGGCCGAGGTTGGTCACCGTCTGGTCCAGCAGGTCGTTGCGGCCCGCCAGCGACGATGCCACCGTCTGGAGGTTCGCCACCACCGTGCCCAGGTCGCCGCTGCGGGTGCTGAGCGCCCCGAGCACCTGGTTCATCTGGTCGATGACCTGGCCGACCTGGGTGTCGACGTCACCCACCGACTGCGAGACCGTCGCCGCGTTGGCGATGAGGGAGTCGACCTGGGTCTCGTTGCCCTGAAGGGCTGAGGCGAGGCTCTCGACCACGGCGTTCGCCTGCTGGGGGTGCAGCGCGCCGAGTAGGGGCCCGAGCGAATTGAGCAGCGCGCCCACGTCGGCCGAGGACACCTGGTCGGACATCGGGATCGTCGAACCCGCCGCCAGGCGCGGGCCGTTGCTCCCCGGGTAGAGGTAGAGGAACTGCTGGCCCAGCACGTTGTGCCACTGCGTCCCGACCTGCGTGGTGGACCGCAGGTGGACGTCGTCGTCGAGGGTGAAGGTGACCTGCGCGTGGTCGCGCACGACGGTCACGCCCGTCACCTGTCCGACGGTCACGCCGGCGATCTTCACGTCGTCCCCGGGCTGCAGCCCGGTGGCGTCGGAGAGCTCGGCGGTGTAGCCGGCGCGATGGGTGAAGAAGCTCAGGTTGCCGATCTTGGCGGCCAGGACCGCGAGCACCACCAGGCAGGCGGCGGCGAAGGCGAGGACCTTGAGCGCGGTCGGGGTGAAGAGGCCGCTGTGGCGGATCTTCTGCGCGTAGTGGCGCACGGTCTCCGCGGGGGACCTCACGGGACCAACCCCCCGAGCAGGCCGCCGCCTGAGCCCGAGCCGCCTGAGCCCGAGCCGAGCAGTGAGCCGACGAGCCCGCCGAGGCCGCCCGAGCCGCCGGGCTGGGGGGCGCCGAGCGCTTGGTACGCCTGATTGGAGAGCGACTGCGCCGACTGCGACACCGAGGACGGGCCCGCCGTCCCGCTGTCCTGGGCCAGGTCGAACGCCGCGATCTGGCTCGAGCAGTCGAGCGGTGTGCCCGCGCCCGACAGCGCCTGCTGCAGCGGGGCCAGGAAGCTCAGTCCGGGGGAAGAGGGCGCGATGAGCCCGCAGATCAGGTTGTTGATGTCGTCGAAGAAGATGAACGTCTGGAAGTAGGCGAAGTGCGAGCCGTCCGGCAGCGTCTCGGTCTGGTCGACCGAATTGCCCAGCTTCGTGAAGTAGATGCCCAGGCCCTTGATGAGGGTGCCGACGTCCTGTTGGCGCGTGAGCAGCACCCGGGCCACGTTGTCGCCGGAGGCCAACAGCGTCTGGATGTCGGGGCGGTAGGCGGCGAGGAACTGCGACAGGTCGTCGGCGAAGGGGGTCAGGGTGTCCAGGAGCTTGGCGTAGGTCGACGCGTTCGCGTTGAAGGCGGGCAGCGCCTGGTTCTCGGCGTCGGAGAGCGCGTTGAGGGACCCGCCCGTCGGCGCCAACGCGGCGGTGAAGCCGTTGAACGAGTCGAGCGCCTGCAGCTGCGCCGGCAGGGTGCGGTCGAGGAGGTCGGCGAGCTTGGCGCCTTCCTGGATGCTGGCCGCCAGTGTGGGCCCCTCGCCGTCGGAGGCCTGCGCCAGCGTCGAGACGATCGTCGACAGGTCGGTCGTGTCGATGGTCGACAGCAGCGGGTCGGCCGCGGCGAAGAGGTCGCCGAGCTCGCTCGACACGTCGGTGCGCGCGATCGTCGAACCCGGATGCAGCGCCGCCGTCCGGTCCCCCTGGGGGAAGTCGAACGCCACCTCCTCCGCGCCGAAGACGTTGAGCGGCCGGATCGTGGCCGTGGCGTCGGAGGGGACGAGGAAGCCCGGCTCGACGTCCATCGACACCTGCGCCTGGCGGTCCACCAGCGTGATCGCCGTCACCCGCCCGACCTGCACGCCCCGGAAGGTGACCTCGGAGCCGGGGTGAAGGCCGGTCCCGGCCTTGGCGAAGTTCCCGGTGAGCGTGTAGTCGCCCGACAGCGCGCCGTTGGACACCTTGATGAGGACCGTGACGGCTGCCACGGCGACCACGCCGGCGACGACCACCGAGACGAAGCGCGCCCAGCGCGGCATCGTCCTCATCCGACCAACTTCGCCGTCGAGCCGGCGCCGCCGAACATGATCATCGACAGCAGGAAGTTGAGGACGACGACGGCGATGATCGAGATGCGGATGGCACGCCCGGCGGCGACACCCACGCCCGCGGGGCCGCCACTGGCGCGGTAGCCGTAGTAGCAATGGATGATCGTCACCGCCACGGCGAACACCATGGCCTTGACGAACGAGTAGAAGACGTCGATCGGCGGCAGGAACAGGTGGAAGTAGTGCTGGTAGACGCCGACCGACAGACCGAAGAACTTGGTGACCACCAGCTGGGTGGCGATGAAGCTGGCGAAGAGCGCCGCCAGGTACAGCGGGATCATGCAGATCAGCGCGGCCCACACGCGCGTGGTGACCAGGTAGACGAAGCTGTCGACGCCCATGACCTCCAGGGCGTCGACCTCCTCGGAGATCCGCATGGCGCCGAGCTGGGCCGTGAACCCCGCGCCCACCTGCGCTGCGAGCGCGACGCCCGCCACCAGCGGGGTGATCTCGCGGGTGTTGGCCAGCGACGAGATGACGCCGGTGAACGCCTGCGCGCCGATCTGCTGCAGGCCGGTGAAGCCCTCGAGGCCGACCTCGGTCCCGGTGAAGAACGAGATGCTCATCACCACGAAGAGCATCCCGCCGCCGATCACGAGCGCCCCCGTGCCGATGGTGATGTCGGAGACCAGCAGCGTGATCTCCTTGCGGTACTTGAGCCCCCTCGGCAGGTACAGGAGGCACTTGAGGTAGAAGAGCAGCTGGTCGTACGCCTGGTCGAGCGCCGATGCGAGGCCGCTCCCCGCGTCCGCCACCCGGCTTCGCATCACCGGGGCCACACGGCCGGCGCCCGGCGCGTCGAGCACGGCGCCCGATGCCTCCGGCGGCGGTGCGGAGGCGGCGGCCATCAGATCGCCTTCTGCGGGACGAAGTTGAAGTACACGACCGTCAGCACGAAATTGACGAAGAAGGCCAGGACGAAGGTGACCACGACCGCCTGGTTCACCGCGTCGCCGACGCCCTTGGGTCCGCCCTTGGCGTAGTAGCCCTTGTAGCAGGCGACCATCGCCGCCAGGAAGCCGAACACGGCCGCCTTGAACAGGGCCATCCAGAGGTCGGCCAGCTGGCTCAGCTCGGAGAACGTGGCGAAGAAGCTGCTCGACGTGATGTGGATCGAGTGCGTGCCGAAGAAGAGGCCACCGGCGATGCCGGCCGCGCTCACCACCGCGTCGAGGAGCACCGCCACGACCGTCGCCGCCAGGATCCGCGGGAGGATGAGCCGCTGCAGCGGGTTGACGGCCATCACCTCCATCGCCGACAGCTCGTCCCGGATCCGGCGCGACCCGAGGTCCGCGCACATGGCCGACCCGCCGGCACCGGCGATGAGCAGCGCCGTCGCCACCGGGGCCTGCTCGCGCACGACGGCCAGGACCATGGCCGCGCCGAGCTGCGACTGGGCGCCGATCTGCTGGAGCAGGGAGCCGACCTCCAGCGCGATGACCGCGCCGAAGGGCACCGAGATCAGGATGAGGGGCAGGGTGGTGACACGGGCCAGGAACCAGCACTGGTCGACGAACTCGCCGACGGGCACGCCGTGGCGGAACCCGAGTCGCACAGACTCCAGGGCGAGGGCGAACATGGCGCCGATCTCGCGCACCACGTTCGTGACCTTCTCGCTGATCGGCGCGGACAGCGTGTCCAACGCCCACCCCTTTCGTCCATGGTCGGCCGCCGTTGACGGACCGCACCAACGCCCCCCCGAGGGCAGCAGCCGGCGCCTCCCCGCAGAGCGCCGTGCGGACTGTGCATCGGCGCTTCAGGAGAAAAACGTGAGGAAGGCCCCGTTCTTGCGGTCGAGGGGCACGGCACCTGCGGCCTTCGGCCCGTGGTCACCGGGCGCGCGGTCTCGCTCCTGCGACAGCACCTGCGGCAGCCCGGGGGGAGGCCCCGAACCCGGTCTCGGGGGGCAGGTGGACCGCACCCGAGACCTCCCCCGGTGGGCTGCACTCGGTTCCGACGGCCGGCGGCGCCCGATCCCACCACGGCGAACCCGTGCGGGGATCGGGGGCCCCCATGCGGGGTGCGGGGGCCGGGGACGGGCCCGCGGGCGTCGGCGACCGATCGCGTGGGGCGGCCGGTCTACAGGCCGCCCACCAGACCCGTTGCGCTCTTCACCACGCCGTTGACCGTGGTCGTGGCGGTGGAGGTGATGCCCGAGGTCGAGCCGCCGCCGGCCGCTGCGGCGCCGGCACCGCCGGGAAGCGGCAGGTTGTCGACGACGCCGCCGACCTGGTTGACCACGCCCCCGAGGGTGGAGCCGACCACCGGGACCGAGCCCACGACCTGGCCGACGGTGCCCACGACCTGGCCGAGGGTGTTCCCGCCGGCGGTGTGGCCGCCGCCGCCGCCCGGGCCGCCCCCGGAGCCGCCGCCGCCGCCGTCGCTGCCCCCGTTGCCCCCGCCGCTGCAGCTCAGCACGCAGCCGGGGCCAGGGATCGGACCGGGGATGTTGCCCGTCGGCAGGGAGGGCAGCGTGGTCGGCAGGCTCGGGGGGGTCGGGAGGGTGGTCGGCAGCGAGGGGACCGGGAGCGTCGACCCGCCGATCAGGCCGCTGGCGAGCGTCCACGGCGCGCCCGACTGCAGGCCTGCGGTGGCCGGCGCCGGTGCGGCCGCTGCGGCCGGCGGCGCCATGAGGATCGGAATGCCCTCGAACGCGCCCCCGAGGACCGCGCCGATGGCCAGGCTCGCCGCGCCGCCCACCGCGGCACCGCCACGGCCGACCCAACGCCGGATCGCGTGCCGCGGCATGAGCACGTCCTCGAGCCCGACCCCGTCTGCCTCCATCCGGAGTGCTGCCTTCTGAATGACCGCGTCAAGCATGGTCAACCTCCCATCCCGTGATGACGATCGTGCCGCCGTTGACGGCTTCGGTGATGTGCTCCGAGTACTCCCCCGGCGCGGCGCCGCCCGAAAGGGTGACGACCGTGTCGAGCGTGACTGCGGTCGGCGTCGTGCCGGCCGCGGTGATGGTGACGTCGAGCGGCGAGTCGTGGCCCGACACCGTGGCCCCCGAGAGCGGGGCCGGCATCGTGACGCCCGGTGCGAGCGTCGACCACCAATCGGCTCGATGCTGCGCGGCGGCATGGAGACCGCCGAAGAACGACTGCAGCGCGGCTTCCTCGACCGCCAACGGCGCAGGGGACTGCGTCCAGACGCTCGATGGCGTGCCGGCGAACTGCATCGTGCCCATC
>DASPTT010000045.1:0-3499 GCA_035623275.1 Acidimicrobiales bacterium | reverse complement strand
CCGTTCGACGTGACCCCGACGCCGGAGCGCCAGACGAAGACGGCGCCACCGAGGGTGCTCCCCCACTGCCAGTTGTCGCCGCCGTTCAGGCCCGGGACCGGTTGACCGTTGTCCACGATCAGGTTCAGGTTCTGGCGGACCGCGACCACGTTCGGGGTCAAGACCGCGTCCCGGCCCCACACGGCGACGGTCGCGCTCCCGTCGCCGTAGATCACGAAGGACGCGGCCCCCTGGCGCAACGGGACGACGGCCTTGCCCTGGGTGAAGTAGCCACCGTGCGCGTCGGTCATCCGGAACCCGGAGTTGAACGCCGCCACCAGGCTGGCCGCCGCGCTGGCGGAGACCGGGGCGGTCTGCTGCCACGGGCCGCCGCCGGGGATGGTGCTCCCGGAGTAGAGCGCGGCACGCAGGAGGCTGGTGTCCATCCAGGCCACACCGGTCACCTCACTGGTGTGGACGGCGTCCGGTCGCACGAATGTCTCGTAGACGGTCGGCACACCGCCCACGGTACGGCCGACGGGACGCCACTGGCCTTCACCCGCCAACGGCGGCGTCACGATCGGAGCGACGAGTGACGGCGCGGTCAGATGGACCGGCACCCTGGACGGCCTGCTCGTCGCCGCGGCGCGGCCGCCGGAGGACCCGAACGCCGGGATCGAGGACTTGTCGGGCCTACCCCCGACGGGAGGGGGATGGTGGGAGTACCAGGTGTTCTCGACCCAGGAGACGATGGACCCGCCGCCGTGACCTCGGGCCCATTCGGCCAGCCTGCCCGGCACGGTGGCGCCGAGGCCGGGGTCCGACAGGGCGGTGCCGAGCGACCACCAGACCGGGGAGAGGAGGACGAGCACCGCGACGAACGCGCTCAGCGCCCGGTGCCGCCCGATCCACACGAAGAACCGGCGCCGTCGAGTGCGTCGTCGCGTCGGGCGTCGCGTGGGCGGGCGCGTCGGCCTGGTGAGTGTGCTCGTCGCCACACGAACGACCCTACGGATGGCACCTTACGGTGGCGTGAAGTGGCCCGAACCACCACGCAGGGTGTTGCCGGTCCCGTGCTCAGCGCCCTGCGTGGGTGATGCGCGTCATCTTTTCTTCAGGTTCGCCGTGTAGACCATGAGGGTGCGGGTGCTCGTGGCCGAGGATGACGCCGGATTGCGCTCCGTCCTCCAGCGGGCACTGCGGGAGCGGGGCTACGTCGTCGACGCCGTCGGCGACGGCGAGCGGGCACTGTCGTTCCTCGGCACCTACGACTACGAAGTCGCCGTGCTCGACTGGCGGATGCCTCGGGCCTCGGGCATCGACGTGGTCCGTCACCTGCGCCAGCACGGATCGGCCGTACCGATCCTGATGCTCACGGCCCGCGACACCGCCGCCGATCGGGTCGAGGGCCTCGACCACGGCGCCGACGACTACCTGGTCAAGCCCTTCGACCTCGAGGAGCTCATGGCGCGGATCCGGGCGCTGCAGCGGCGTTCACCGGCCTTGGCCTCGACCGTCCTCGTGGTCGGCGACCTCGTGTTCGACCCCGCCACCCGTGAGGTGCGCATCGGATCGCACGCCCTCCGGTTGACCCTGATCGAGACCGCCGTATTGGAGGTGCTCGTCCGCCGGTCCCCTGCCGTGGTGTCGCGTCGCTCCATCGCCCATCACGTGTGGGAGGACGAAGCCGACGCGGTGGGCTCCAACACGATCGACGTGCACGTCGCCCGCCTGCGTTCCAAGCTGGCCGGGGCGATGGTGCGGATCGAGACCGTGCGCGGCGTTGGGTACCGCATGGTGCCGGTGCCATGAGCCGGGAACCGCGCTGGCGACGGTCGCACGTCGGTCATGCGCTTCGGGTGGCGGGGGTCGTGAGCCTGGTCGCGACCGTCGTGTACGTGCTGTTCATGATCGCCTTCGACGCGATCGATTCGAGCCGGTTGCTGGCGGAGGTCGACTCGCACCTGACGGACCGGCTGGCCGCGGCCACGCACCAGGGGAGCGACCTGCTCGAGCCCGGCGGCGTCGACCGCGACCACGACGTCGACGCGGCACCCGTGCTGCTGTGGCGCGCGGATGCGGCAGGGTCTTCTGTCGCCTTGACCGACACCACGCCGGCACTGCCGGCGGTGAGCTGGTCCAAGACCGGTCAGGCCACTACCGCCCGGCTGGGGACGACGACGTTCCGCCTCAAGGCCGAGCCGGTGGGACAGGGTTGGCTGGTGGCGGGCCAGAGCCTCGCCGAGGAGGCGCACGTGCAACGCGTGCTCCTCGCGGCCGAGCTCATCGCCGGGCCCTTCCTCCTCGGAGCGTTGTTCCTGGGCACCTTCGTGATCGGGCTCAAGGCGGCCGGCCCGGTCGAGGCCGCCAGACGCCGCCAGCTCGAGTTCACGGCCGATGCCTCCCACGAGCTGCGCACCCCGCTCAGCGTGATCGAGGCCGAGGTCGCCCTGTCGCTGAGTGCCCGACGTGACGCACACGAGTACCGGGAGGCCCTCGAGCGCGTGCGCGGGGAGAGCCGGCGCCTTCGGCACATCGTCGAGGACATGCTGTGGCTCGCCCGGTTCGACTCGGAGCCCACCCCGCCGGCGCCCGAGCTTGTCGACCTCGCTTCCGTGGCGGACACGTGCGTCGAGCGCTTCGATGCGATCGCCAAGGCGAGGGGACTCACGCTGTCGGTGCGCCGTGCGGGAGGCGACACCTGGATCAGCGCCCCCGGCGAGTGGATCGAGCGGCTCGCCGGCGTGCTGGCCGACAACGCGTGTCGCTACGCCGGCGAGGCCGGCCACGTCGTCATCGTCGTCGGCGCCGATGCGGGCCGCGTGATGCTCGCGGTCGACGACAGCGGTCCCGGCATCCCCGCAGAGGACCGCCCTCGCCTCTTCGACCGCTTCTACCGGGCCACGGCGGAGGGAACCGGGGCCGGGCTGGGTTTGGCCATCGCCGACTCGATCGTCCGCTCCACCGGGGGACGGTGGACCGTGTCGGACTCGCCGCTCGGGGGTGCCCACATGGCGGTCTCGTGGCACCGGGCCGCTCCTGCCGCCACGCCCAGATCACCGAGGGAGCTGGACGCGCCGGCGCGGCACGACGAGCCATCGCCCGTCGGCTGAACGGCGCAGGCCGTGCCCGGCACGGGCGTCAGTGCCCCGGCGCGGGCGCGGAGGTGAGCCAGGGGCCGACCTGCCCCACCACCAGGGATCCGAGGAGCACCCCGACGGCGAGGCTGGCAGCGAGGATCCACAGCCGGGCGCTCGCCCCGCGGACCTGCCGGCGCGTGCGGCGAGCCCAGTCCAGGGGGGCGATCCTGGCGGTCTCGACGAGATGGCCGAGGACGTGGATCGCCATGGCCACGAACCACAGGACGAAGCTCGCCTTGTGCACGAACAGGAGCGCCTGACGGAACGAGGCCGGCGCCAGCAGCAGGGCGACGCCGCTGGCCAGGACCACCAGGGTCAGGACGACCACGAGCGGCCCGAGGAGGCGCAGCAACAGGGGCGGCGGGCCCTTGCGGCGATAG
>DASPTT010000044.1:0-23443 GCA_035623275.1 Acidimicrobiales bacterium | reverse complement strand
AACCAGTCCTCTTTGCTCGGCTTTCGCGACCATCCGCACCGGCGTGCCGAGAACGGCACGCACGGGCAGGGCAAGCAGCGCCACGGGGCGGCCGGCGCGGACCTCCACGTGGCGGTGCCCGTCGGCACCGCCGTGCGCGCCGCAGGGGTGGTCGTGGCCGACCTGCGCGCCCCGGGCGACCGCTGGCTCGCCGCCGCGGGCGGGCGCGGCGGTCGGGGCAACGCGCGGTTCCTGTCCAACCGGCGTCGTGCCCCCGCCTTCGCCGAGCAAGGCGAGAAGGGCGAGGAGCGCTGGCTCGACCTGGAGCTCAAGCTGCTGGCCGACGTCGCCCTTGTCGGGTTCCCCAATGCCGGCAAGAGCACGCTGATCGCGCGCATCTCCGCGGCGCGTCCGAAGATCGCCGACTACCCCTTCACCACGCTGGAGCCCCATCTCGGGGTGGTGCGCTACGGGCGAGCCGGCGACGAGACGGACTTCGTCGTCGCCGACGTGCCCGGCCTGGTGGAAGGGGCGGCCGAGGGCCGGGGGCTCGGGCACCGGTTCCTGCGCCACGTCGAGCGGGCCCGGGTCCTCGTGCTCCTCCTCGACCTGGCCGCGGCGGACGGGCGCACGCCGGCAGACCAGGAGCGGGTCCTGCTCGACGAGCTGCGCCGCTACCGTGCCGAACTGCTCGATCGGCCCCGGCTGGTGGTCGGCTCCAAGGCAGACCTGGTCGTGGGGGACGAGGCACGGGCGCCGGGGCGACCGGCGCGTTGTCTCTCCGCCGTGACCGGCCAGGGGGTCGACGCCCTGGTGGCCGAGCTGGCCCGCCTGGTGGCCGAAGCCCGCGCCACGACGCCGGCGGCGACCGGGGGGATGGTCGTCCACCGCCCCCTGCCCGAGGGTGTCGAGGTCGAGCGCGCCCCGGACGGGTCCTTCTTGGTCCTCGGGCGCGGCGCCCTGCGGGCCGTGGCCCTGTCGGACCTCACCGACGACGAGGCCGTCGACTACGTCCAGGAGCGGCTCCGGCGCCTCGGCGTGGAGCGGGCCCTGGTCCGGGCCGGGGTGCAGGAGGGCGACACGGTGCACCTCGGACCGCTCACCTTCACGTACCACCGCGACGACCTGGAGGCCTCGGCCCTGGCCGCGGCGCGTGCCGGCGCGGAGACCGCCCGGCCCGAGCGGCGCGACCGAGGCCGTCGGAGGCGCTCGTGAGCCGTCCTGGGGTCGCCGGCCGCACGGTGGTGGTGAAGGTCGGATCCTCGTCGCTCACCGGCGCGGACGGGGGGGTCGACGAGGCCGCCGTCGACAAGCTCTGCGACGAGGTGGCCGCCCTGGCCGCTGCGGGCCATGCCATGGTCATCGTGAGCTCGGGTGCCATCGCCGCGGGATGGGCGGCGCTGGGCGGCGGCCCGCGGCCGGCCGACCTCGCGCTGTTGCAGGCGGTCTCCGCCGTCGGGCAGCACCGGTTGATGCGTGTGTACGACGACGCCTTCGCGGCGCGGGGCCTGGCAGTGGGCCAGGTGCTCATGGCCCCGCTCGACTTCGTGCACCGCCAGCAGTACCTCCACGTGCGCCAGACCCTGGCCCGGTTGCTCGAGCTGGGGGTGGTGCCCATCGTCAACGAGAACGACGCCACCTCCGACGACGAGATCCGCTTCGGCGACAACGACCGCTTGGCGGCCCTGGTGGCCCACCTGGTCGCCGCGGATCTCCTCGTGCTCCTGACCGACACCCCGGGACTGCTGACGGCCGACCCGCGCCGGGATGCCGACGCCCTGCTCATCGAGGAGGTCGTCGAGGTCGACCACGAGCTCGAGGCGCTCGCCGGCGGAGCGGGCACCGAGGTGGGCAGCGGCGGCATGGTCTCGAAGCTCGCGGCGGCCAAGATCGCCGCCTGGTCGGGCGTGCAGACGGTCATCGCCGACGCGGCGCGCCCGGGGGTGCTGGCCGCGGCGGTGGCGGGCGAGCCCGGGGTGGGCACCGTCTTCCGTCCGCGCGCCCAGCGTCTCGCGGCGCGCAAGCTGTGGATCGCCTTCGCCGTCGGGGCGTCGGGGACCCTGGTCGTCGACGACGGGGCGCGCCGGGCCCTGACGGAGGGTGATGCGTCGCTGCTCCCGGCGGGGGTGGTCTCGGTGCAGGGCAGCTTCGAGGCCGACGCGGCGGTCGAGATCGCCGGGGCCGACGGCGTCGTCTTCGCCAAGGGCCTCGTCCGCCACCCCGCGGCGCGCATCGCCTCGCTCGCCGGCCGCCGGACGGGGGAGCTGCCCGACGGGGTGACCCACGAGGTGGTCCACCGCGACGACCTCGTCGTGCTCGCACGCTGAGGGCCGCGCCGGCGCGCACGACGCCGGGCGGGCAGGCCGGCCGGCGGGGGGTAGGTCGCGGCGGCGGTAGCCTTGGACATGGCCGCGCCCGCACTGCACGAGCTCGGCGGACGGGCCAAGGCCGCCGCCGGCGCCGTCGCCGCGGCAACCGGGGCCACCAAGGACGCGGCCCTGCTCGCCGCGGCCGACGCCCTCGAGGCGGACACGGCACGGGTGCTCGCCGCCAACGACGACGACGTCGCCCGGGCCCGTGCCTCGGGGGCCGGCGCGACCCAGCTCGACCGGCTCGGGCTGACGCCGGCCCGGGTCACGGCGATGGCGGACGGGTTGCGCCACGTCGCCGCGCTGGCCGACCCCGTGGGCGCGGTGGTGGCCGGCGGGGTGCGCCCCAACGGCCTGCGCGTCGCCCAGGTGCGGGTCCCGCTCGGGGTGGTGGGGATCATCTACGAGAACCGCCCCAACGTGACCAGCGACGCGGCGGGGCTGTGCCTCAAGGCCGGCAACGCCGCCATGCTGCGGGGGTCGGCGAGCGCGCTGGCCTCCAACCAGGCGGTGGTGGCCTGCCTGCGTCAGGGGCTGGCCAAGGCCGGGCTGCCCGAGGACGCCGTGGTGCTGGTGGAGGACACCAGCCACGAGGCCGCGGTGTCGTTCATGCAGCTGGAGGGCATCGTCGACTGCCTGGTGCCCCGGGGCGGCCCCTCCTTGCTGGCCAGCGTGCGGGAGCACGCCACGGTGCCGACCGTGATCGACGGCGACGGCAACTGCCACGTCTACGTCGACGGGGCGGCCGACCTCGACATGGCGGTGTCGATCCTCGTCAACGCCAAGATGCAGCGTCCCGGTGTCTGCAACGCGGCCGAGTCGCTCCTCGTGCACGAGACGGTCGCCCCCGCCTTCTTCGCCCTGGCCCGCCCGGCCCTCGCGGGCGTGACGGTGGTGGGAGACGACCGGGCGCAGGCCCTGTGGCCCGGGATGGGCACGGCCACCGAGGAGGACTTCGCCACCGAGTTCCTCGACCTCAAGCTGTCGGTGGCGGTGGTGTCCTCGCTCGAGGCGGCGGTGGCCCACATCGCCCGCTTCGGGTCGGGCCACTCCGAGGCCATCGTGACCGACGACGTGCACGCCGCGGACCGCTTCGTGCGCGCCGTGGACGCGGCGGCGGTGGTCGTCAACGCCTCGACGCGCTTCGTCGACGGCGGGGAGCTGGGGCTCGGCGCGGAGATCGGGATCTCGACCCAGAAGCTCCATGCCCGCGGGCCCATGGGACTGGAGGCGCTGACCTGCGTCAAGTGGGTGCTGCGCGGAGAGGGGCACGTCCGGTGAGCAGCGACGGCGGAGGTGTGCCCAGCCCGTTGGGGTTCCCCGAGCCCGGGCCGCCGCGGTTCGGGTCGGTGGGCGAGGTGCGGACCCGGCTGGGCGAGGCGGGATACCTGGCCGACGACGCCATCGCCGGCGTGGTCTACCTGGCCGATCGCCTGGCCAAGCCGGTCCTGGTCGAGGGCCCCGCGGGGACGGGCAAGACGGAGCTGGCCAAGTCGGTGGCCAGGGTCACGGGGAGCCGGCTCATCCGGCTCCAGTGCTACGAGGGCCTCGACGAGTCCAAGGCCCTCTACGAGTGGAACTACAAGAAGCAGCTGCTGCGCATCCAGGCCCAGCGGGTGGTCGGCCAGGACGAGCCCGCCGCGGACGGCCCGCGCTGGCGCGAGCTCGAGGAGGACATCTTCTCCGAGGAGTTCCTCCTCACCCGCCCCCTGCTGGAGGCCATCCGCTCGACCGAGCCGGTGGTCCTGCTCGTCGACGAGGTCGACCGGGTCGAGCTCGAGACCGAGGCGCTGCTGCTGGAGGTGCTCTCGGAGTACCAGGTGTCGATCCCCGAGCTCGGCACGGTGCGGGCCCAGCGCATCCCGCTGGTGTTCCTCACGTCCAACAACACCCGGGAGCTCTCGGAGGCCCTGAAGCGCCGGTGCCTGTACCTGCACCTCGACTACCCGTCGCTCGAGCGCGAACGCGACATCGTGCTGACCCGCGTGCCGGGGATCGGCGACGAGCTCGCCGACCAGGTGGCGCGTATCGTCCGGTCGCTTCGGACCCTGGAGCTCAAGAAGCACCCCTCGGTGTCCGAGACCCTCGACTGGGCGCGCACCCTGGTGGTGCTCGGGATCGAGTCGATCGACGCCGAGCAGGCCAAGGAGACGCTCCACGTGCTGCTCAAGTACCGCAGCGACCTCGAGCGGGCGGCCAAGGAGCTCGCCCTCGTGGACGAGGCGCGCGCCTAGCCAGGGCCGTCGTGCTCGACGTCCTCACCGGGTTCGTCGACGAGCTGCGGGCCGCGGGGCTCCCGGTGTCGTTGACCGAGGCCATCGACGCGGCCGAGGCCGTCGGCCACATCGAGTTCGAGGACCGCGCCGCGCTCAAGGGTGCCCTGGCGGCCACGCTCGTCAAGTCGGCCGCCCACTGGAAGGCGTTCGAGACGGCCTTCGAGGTGTACTTCTCCCTGCGCGGCCCCCAGTACGGGATCGAGCCGCCCGAGGCGGCCGAAGGGCCGGCACAGGAGGCGGCGGGCGAGGCCGCGCCGGGGAGCGAGGGCCGGCGCCAGGGCGGGGGCGGGGGCGAGAGCCTCACCCGCGAGGAGCTGGCCGAGATGCTGTTCCGGGCCCTGCTGGCGGCCAACGACGCCCAGATCGCCGCCCTGGCCCGCGTGGCGGTGAGCCGCTACGCGGGCATGGAGCCCGGACGCCCGGTGGGCGGCACCTACTACCTCTACCGGACGCTGCGGAACCTCGACCTCGAGGGCCTGGCCGAGCGGCTCCTCGAGACAGCCCGCGCCCAGGCCGCCGACGGCCGGCTGACCCCCCTCGAGGAGCGCCTGGCGCGCGACGAGTTCCAGGCCCGGCTGGAGCGCCTGCGCCGGGAGATCGAGGACGAGATCCGTCGGCGCCTCGTCGCCGACCGCGGCACCGAGGCCCTGGCGCGCTCCCTGCGCAAGCCCCTGCCCGAGGACATCGACTTCATGCACGCCACGCGCGACGAGCTCACGGCGCTGCGCCGGGCCATCCACCCCCTCACCCGCAAGCTGGCCGTGCGCCTCGCCCGCAAGCGACGCCACGGCCGCCGGGGCCCCCTCGACTTCCGGGCCACCATTCGCCACTCGCTGTCCACCGGCGGGGTCCCGGTCGACCCCAAGTTCCGATACCCGCGCCCGGCGAAGCCCGAGATCTTCGTCATCGCCGACATCTCGGGGTCGGTCGCCGCCTTCGCCCGCTTCACGCTGCACCTCGTCTACGCCATCAGCTCGCAGTTCTCCAAGGTGCGCAGCTTCGTCTTCATCGACGGGATCGACGAGGTGACGCGGTTCTTCGAGGGGACCGACGACGTCGCCGAGGCGGTGCACCGCATCAACACCGAAGCGGACGTGATCTGGGTCGACGGGCACTCGGACTACGGGCACGCGCTGAGCGTGTTCTGGGAGCGCTGGGGCGAGGAGATCACACCGCGCACGAGCGTGCTCCTGCTCGGCGACGCGCGCAACAATTACCACGCCACCCAGTCGTGGGTCGTCCAGGAGATCCGCCACCGAGCCCGCCACGTCTACTGGCTGAACCCCGAGCCCCAGGCGTACTGGGGGACGGGCGACTCGGTGGTGGGCGAGTACGCGGTGCACTGCGACGACGTCGTCGAGTGCCGCAACCTCCGCCAGCTCGAGCGCTTCGTGGCGGAGCTGGCGTGAGCCAGCGGCCCGCCGCCGTGCCCGCCGGCGTGCGCACCACGGCACCCCCGGCCGCCGTCGCCACCCGCCTCGTGCTGGTGCGCCACGGCGAGGCCGTCTGCAACGTGGAGGGGGTCGTGGGAGGCCGGCGCGGCTGCACGGGCCTCACCGACGGTGGCCGGGCCCAGGCCCGGGCGCTGACCCGACGGCTCGAGGCGACGGCCGAGCTGGCCGGCGCCGGTGCGCTCTACGCCAGTGTCCTGCCCCGGGCGCTGGAGACGGCGGCGATCGTGGCGCCGGGTGTGGGCGGGGGGCTGGCGGTCGTCCCCGACTGCGGCCTGTGCGAGCTGCACCCCGGCGAAGGCGACGGACTGCCGTGGGCCGCGTTCCTCGAGCGCTTCGGCGAGCCCGACTGGGACCGCGACCCCACCACGCCGCTCGCACCAGGCGGCGAGAGCTGGAACGGCTTCGTCGCCCGGGCCGCGGCCGCGCTGGAGGCCCTGGCCCGCCGTCACCGTGGTGAGACCGTGGTGGCCGTGTGCCATGCGGGTGTGGTGGAGGCGTCGCTGATCCGGTTCGTGCCCGCAGAGGGCGGGCGGCGCCTGAAGTTGCGCACCGACCACACCGCGCTGACCGAGTGGGAGCTCGACGAGGGCGGATGGCGGCTGCTGCGCTACAACGACGCGACCCACCTGCTGGGCGACGGGCCGGTCGCGTAGGGTTCGGGCCATGGCAGGCGACGGGCGCAGGGTCCTGGTGCTGGCGGCGGACCTCTTCGAGGACAGCGAGCTGCTCTACCCCGTCTACCGCCTCGGCGAGGAGGGGATCGCGGTGACCGTCGCCGGCCTCGCCGTCGCGCCCGTCACCGGCAAGAAGGGCCATGGGCCCTTCCCGGTCGACACCACCGTCGACGAGGTGCGGGCCGAGGACTACGACGCGCTGGTGGTCCCCGGAGGGTTCGCACCGGACGCGCTCCGGCGCTCCGCCGCCGTGCTCGAGCTCGTTCGGGCCTTCGACGCGGCCGGCAAGCCCATCGCCTTCATCTGCCATGCGGGGTGGGTCCCCATCTCGGCCGGGATCCTGCGCGGCCGGCGGGCGACGAGCGTGGGCGCGATCAAAGACGACATGGTCAACGCCGGCGTCGACTGGGTGGACGAGGCGGCCGTGGTCGACGGGAACCTGATCTCGGCCCGCACCCCCGCCGACCTCGGCCCCTGGATGAAGGCGCTGCTCGCCGCGCTCTGACCGGGGCGTGCAGAGGCGGCCCGGCCGAGGCCCGCCTAGCCGCGCAGGAACTCCGCCACCCGGAAGGCCAGGTCGATGGACTGGCGCGCGTTGAGCCGGGGGTCGCAGGTCGTGGTGTAGCGCTCGTGCAGCTGGTCCTCGGCGATGTCGCCGAAGCCGCCGAGACACTCGGTGACGTCGTCGCCCGTCAGCTCGACGTGCACGCCGCCCGGCCAGGTCCCCACGGCGCGATGGGCCGCGAAGAACCCCTCGAGCTCGGCCAGGATGTCGTCGAAGCGCCTGGTCTTGCGGCCGCTGTCGCTGACGAAGGTGTTGGCGTGCATCGGGTCGCAGGCCCACACCACCGGGTGCCCGGCATCGCGCACGGCCTCCAGCAGTGCCGGCAGCAGGTCGGCGGCCTTGCGCGCCCCCATGCGGGCGATCAGCGTCAGCCGCCCCGGCACGCGGTCGGGGTCGAGCCGCTCGCACAACGCGAGGACGTCGTCCGCCGTAGCGGTCGGCCCGACCTTCGCCCCCACAGGGTTGTGCACGCCGCGGAGGAACTCGACATGGGCACCGTCCACGTTCCGGGTGCGCTCGCCGACCCACAGCATGTGGGCGGAGCAGTCGTAGTAGTCCCCGGTGATGGAGTCGCGCCGCGTGAGCGCCTCCTCGTAGCCGAGGATCAGGGCTTCGTGACTGGTGTAGAAGTCGACCTCGTGCAGCGCCTCCTCGCGCGCGAGGTCGATGCCGCAGGCGGCCATGAACCGCAGCGCCCGGTCGATCTCCGCCGCGATCCGCTCGTAGCGCCGTCCCTCGTCGCTCGAGGCCACGAACTGCTGGTTCCACAGGTGGACCTGGCTGAGGTCCGCGAACCCGCCCTTGGTGAAGGCCCGCACGAGGTTCAGGGTGGAGGCGGACTGGTGGTAGGCGGCGACCAGTCGCGCCGGGTCGGGGACACGCGCACCGCGCTCGGGCGCCTCGTCGTTCACCATGTGCCCGCGGAACGCGTCGATCTCCTCGTCGCCGACCAGCTCGGTCGGCGACGAGCGCGGCTTGGCGAACTGGCCGGCGATCCGGCCCACCTTCACGACCGGGACCCCGGCCCCGTAGGTGAGCACCACGGCCATCTGCAGGATGACCTTGAGCTTGTCGCGGATGCTGTCGGCGGAGAAGTCCGCGAAGGACTCGGCGCAGTCGCCTGCTTGGAGGAGGAAGGCGCGTCCCGCGCTCACCTCGGCCAGTGCGCCGCGCAGACGCCTCGCTTCACCGGCGAACACCAGGGGTGGCACGCCGGCCAGCTCCTTGAGCGCGCGCTCGAGCCCGATCTCGTCGGGCCAGGCCGGCTGCTGTTGCGCGACGAGCCGCCGCCAGCTGTCGGGGCTCCACTGGGATGGCGCCATGGGCACCAGCGTAGGGGGTCCACGCCTAGGCTCGGTGCGCATGGACGCCGAGCGCATCGGGATCCTCGGCGGCACCTTCGACCCGGTCCACGTCGGCCACCTGTTCGCCGCGGTGGCCGCCCGCTACGAGCTGCAGCTCGATCGCGTGCTGCTGGTGGTGGCGAACGAGCCGTGGCAGAAGGTCGGGGAGCGCCCGGTCACGCCGGCGGAGGCTCGCTTCGCCGTGGTCGCCGCGGCCGTCGAGGGCCTGGAAGGAGTCGAGGCGAGCCGTGTCGAGATCGACCGCGGCGGACCCAGCTACACCGCGGACACGGTGGCCGAGCTGCGGGCGGCGCACCCCGGCGCCGAGCTGTTCCTCGTGGTGGGGTCGGACATCGTCCCCGAGCTCGGGACGTGGCGGCGCATCGACGAGGTGCGCGACGAGGTCGTCCTCGCCGTCGTCGACCGGCCGGGCCGCACCCGTCCGGACGACCCGCCGGGCTGGAAGGTCCGCCGGGTGGCCATCCCCGCCCTCGACGTCTCCAGCAGCGACCTGCGGGCCCGCCTGGCGGCCGGGCGGCCCGTCGACCTCCTCATCCCCGAGTCGGCTATCCGTTGCATACGCGCACAGGGTCTGTACGCTCTGGGGAGATGAGCAGTCCGGTCGCGCCAAGCAGGGTCGGGAGCACCGTGACCGGGCCTGCGATCATGTCTCGGCGCGAGCAGCGGCGCCGTCGCTCGCAGCGGCACCTGCTCATGGCGGTCGGCCTCCTGGCTCTCGCCGCCCTCCTGCTCGTCGCCGTCCTCGTCCTCGACCACGGCGCGCCGGGTCGCGGCCCCACGACCGGAGTCATCGCACACGTGACGGCGAGCCCGCGCCGGTGACGGCCTCCGCCGACGGGGTGACGGCCTCCGCCGACGGGCTTGCGGCCCCGGCCGACG
Source organism: Acidimicrobiales bacterium (assembly GCA_035623275.1). Taxonomy (GTDB): domain Bacteria; phylum Actinomycetota; class Acidimicrobiia; order Acidimicrobiales; family UBA8190; genus DASPTT01. The sequence goes on along the minus strand of DASPTT010000044.1, from coordinate 13,883 downwards.
CGGGTGCGATGCGCCGAGGAGTGCCCACCGCAGCGATCGAGGCGGCGAGCGCGGCGGACGACAAGCAGGGCGAGGACACGGTGATCCTCTTCATGGGCGACCTGCTCGGCGTGACCGACGCCTTCGTCATCACCAGCGGTCGCAACACGCGCCAGGTGCGCACCATCGCAGAGAGCGTCGAGGAGCGCGTGAAGCAGCGTTGCGGCCGCGCGCCGCTGGCCATCGAAGGCCTGCGCGACCTGCACTGGGTGCTGATGGACTATGGCGACTTCCTCGTCCACGTGTTCCTCGACGAGACCCGCGCGTACTACGACCTCGAGCGGCTCTGGGGCGACGCACCCCGCGTCGACTGGGCGTCGTCGACGACCTGACGTCGCTCCTCGTCGCCGCGCCGGCTCCCCAGGGATCACACCTAGGGCGCCGGCACCGGGGCCAAGGGCGCGAACTGGTCGGGGGTGGCCACCGGCACATCGGCCCCGTTGGCAACGGGCACCTCGACGGCCTGGCCGCCGAGCTCGAAGGCCACGCCGTGCACCCCCGGCTGGGCCGTCGCGGTGAACACGAACTGGGCGACGGCCTCGATCTGGGGCGGGCCGACCAGCTGTGTGAAGGGCCCGGCGAGGTTGACCGTGGCGATCCCGCCCGACACCGCCGCGGAGAGCACGGTGGTCTGCGGCGGGACCGCGCTCGACAGCCCCGCCGTCGCCTCGCTGGCCGTGGGCCCCGCCACCAACGCGTCGAGGACGCTGGTGAGCGGCGCGGGCACGGCCACGTCGCGGGCCACGCTGACGAGGCGGCCGCCCCCGTTGACGAGGAAGATGGGCACCGACACGGCCACCGGCGACGGCTGCGTCGTGGTCGTCGTGGCCTGCGACGACGGCTGCAGGAGGCCGAAAGGCACGGCGCTCGGGGCCAGGGCGTGCGGCGAGGTGTCGATGGGGATGCCGCACGCGGCGAGCCCGAGCGCCGCGCCGGCGACCAGCACGGCCGCCACCGCCCACGCCCGAGTCCGGGGCCGGGCCCGTCGTGCCTCGCGCCCGCTCACCGGCGCCTCGCCCTTTCGCCCGCCGCGGCGACCGGGGCCGCCGACTCGTCCGGCGTGTCCTCGCCTCCATCGCCCGGCACGGGTCGGGACACCTCGTCGGGCACGCCCGCCGGTTCGTCCGCCCGTGCGCCCGGGGGTGGACGGTCGATGGGGAGCTCGACGACGAACCGGTGCTCCCCGTGGGTGCCCGACTCGGCCCAGACCCGGCCGCCGTGCAGCCGGACGTGCTCGCTGACCAGGGACAGGCCAAGCCCCGAGCCCTCGGTCACCCCCCGGGACCCCGCGCTCTGCCCGCGGTAGAAGCGCTCGAAGATCCGGTCACGCTCGCCCGCGGGGATCCCCGGGCCCCGGTCCGCCACCACGAGGCGGACGCCCGCCGGCGCGGGTTCGACGGCGAGTCGGGTCACCCCGCCCGCGTACTGCTCGGCGTTTGCCACCAGGTTGGCGACGACGCGTTCGATGCGCCGCTTGTCAACCCACAGGCGCGTGCCGGCCACCCGCTGGTCCACCTCCACCGGCACCTCGCCCGCGCCCACGGCGGCCGCCGCCTGGCGCATCAGCTCGCCCACCTCGACCTCTTCGAGCGAGAGCTCGGCGGCGCCGGTGTCGACCCGGCTGATCTCGAGCAGGTCGTCGACCATCCGCCGGAACCGCCGGAGCTCGGCGGTGAGCAGGGCCAGGGCCTGGCGGCTGCGCGCCGACATGGACTGCGCGTGCGCCTCGAGCACCTCGAGCGCCGTCGTGGCCGTGGTCAGGGGCGAGCGCAGCTCGTGGCTGACGTCCGAGGTGAAGCGCACCTCGCGCTCGATCCGCTCCTGGAGGGCGTCGGCCATCTCGTTGAACGAGGCGGCCAGGGGCGTGAGGTCGGGGTCGTCGGCCGGCGTCAGCCGGGTGTCGAGCCCACCCCGGGCGATCTCCTGGGCGGCGCGTGACACGTCGGCCAGCGGTCGCAGGGCGCGGCCGCTGGCCCAGCGGCCGGTGATGGTGCCGCCGATGGTGGTGACCAGCGCTGCGCCGGTCAGCGCCAGGGCGAGGATGCGCAGCGTCCGGGCCAGCTCGTCGAGGGTGAAGACCTCGAAATAGGCGGCGCTGACGCTTGGGAGCGGGATCCCGACGACGAACTCGGGTGTGGTCCCCAGGTCGAACTGCTGGGTCGCGGGCGTGCCCGAGACGACCAGCGTGCGCAGGGCCAGGGGGATCGCGTCGCGGTCCACCGAGATCGACGTCGAGTACCACTGCTCGTGGAGCTCCAGGACCGACAGGGACCCGGGCACGGTGTCGAGCGACGCCAGCAGCTGGGTGACGTCGACACCGGTCGAGCGCAGCGTGGAGCGGGCAAGCGAGGCGTTGACGTAGGCCTGCCGCAAGATGGCGTCCTCGCGCTCGCGCACGAAGAACTGGCGCGCCGTGAAGTAGGTGATCGTGGCCATGGCCGTCGACAGCAGCAGCGCGCCGAGCCCGAAGGTGACCGTCACCCGTGCCCGGAGACCGAGCCGGCCCCAAGGACGGCGCCAGGCCAGGGCGCGCGTCATACGACCAGCTTGTAGCCCATGCCGCGCACTGTCTGGATGTGCCGGGGATTGGCGGGGTCGGCCTCGATCTTGGTCCGGAGCCGCCGGATGTGGACGTCGACGAGACGCCCGTCGCCGAAGTAGTCGTAGCCCCAGACCCGGTCCAGGAGCTGCTCCCGGCTCAGCACCCGCCCCGGGCTCACCGCCAGCTCGCACAGCAGGCGGAACTCGGTGCGGGTGCAGTGGATCTCCTCGCCGCCCCGGCGCACCGTGCCCTCGTCGGGGCGCACCTCGATGTCGCCGAAGGCCAGGACGCTGGGCTCGTCCACGGGCCGGGCCCGGCGCAGCAGGGCGCGGATGCGCGCCGCGAGCTCCTTGGCCACGAATGGCTTGGTCACGTAGTCGTCGGCGCCAGCCTCCAGGCCGGCCACGACGTCGTGGGTGTCGGTGCGCGCGGTGACCATGATCACCGGCACGGCGCTCGAGCGCCGGAGCTGGCGGCAGCACTCGAACCCGTCCATCCCCGGGAGCATGAGGTCGATGAGCACCACGTCGGCGGGCTGATCGGCGAAGCGCTCGAGCGCCTCCTCTCCCGCACCCGCTTCGTCGACCTCGTAGCCCTCGTCCTCCAGGGCCAGGCGCAGCGACGCGCGGATCCGGGCGTCGTCCTCGACCAGAAGGATCTTGCTGCTCATCGGTCCCGGCTCACCTCGTCTGTACGCCGCCGCGGACCGCGGGGGCCCGGTCGCCGACCGGGCGCCGGCTCAGGTCTCGAGCCAGATCTGGGTCGGCCAGATCGTCCCGACCACCATGCCCTGGGCCTTGGCGCCCGAGGGCGTGGTCGGGTTGTTCCAATTCTGCACCTTCGGGCCGCTCGCCACCGCCCAGGTGGTCCGGTCGTTCCAGATGTAGGGGAGATCCTTGTTGAGGAGCTGCGCCACCTGCTGGTACGCCTGGGCCCGGGCCTGGGGGTTGGTGGAGCGCCGGCCCGTCTGCAGCGCCGCCTCGACCTGGGGGTCGGTGTTGCGGGCGAAGTTCACGGCGAACCCCGGCTGGACCTCGGTGGGGCTCCACCACAGGTAGTTGATGTCGGGGTCGGCCGCCGCGAACTGGCGCCACACCAGGGCCTGGAACTTGCCCGCCAGGGCGTCGTTGATCTCGTCCGCCTGCTGGATCTGGGCCAGCTGCACCTGCATGCCGACGTTCTGGAACTGGACCTGGAGGTACTGCGCGATCTTGACCGCGTAGGCGGAGTTGGTGGACGTGAGCGTGAAGCTGACCGGCTTGCCGGTGGAGCTCTGGACCTGTTGCACGAGCGAGCGCGCCTGGCTCGGGTTGTAGGCCGGATACCCCGGCGAGGAGGTGTAGTAGGGGGTGCCCTGGACGAATGGCTGGTCGCAGGGTGCGTTCACCCCCTTGTCGATGATCTGGGAGAACTGCTGCGAGCTGACGGCCATGGCCATGGCCTGGCGCACCCGGCTGTCGGTCATCGGTGCGGCCTGGAGGTTGAGCATGACGAAGTTCATGTCCGGCTCGCCCACGATCTGCCCCGAGTCGTCGACGTAGTCGTAGCTCGGGTTGTCGCGGAACTGCAGGATGACCGTGGGGTCGTCGGTGTGCATGATCCCGATCTGCCCGCTGGTCAGCGAGTTGCCGCGCTGGCTGTTGTCGATGATGGGCCGGTAGGTGATCGAGTCCAGGTAGGGCATGCCCGTGCGCCAGTAGCTCGCGTTGCGGTTCGCCGTGAAGTGGTCGTTGGGCACCCATTCGCCGAACTTGAAGGGACCGGTGCCCACGGGGTGGGTGGCGCTGTTGGGGTTGGCGATCATCGAGGGGGCGACGATGTAGCCGATCTGCCCGCCGATGCCGCCGGCCAGGTAGGCGGGGAAGGGCACCCAGGGCTGGTTCATGGTCACGGTGACGGTGGTCGGGCTGCTCACGCTGACCTTGGTGATGGGCGCCACGGTGAACGAGTAGATCCCGCTCAGGAAGTGCTCCATGCTGCCCGCGATGGCGGCGGCGTCACAGGGCGTGCCGTCGTGGAACGTCACGTCGGGGCGCGCCGTGATGGTCCACACCGAGTAGTCGGCGTTGGGAGTGACCGCCTGGGCGAGATAAGGCTGGATGCTGCCGTCGGCGGCCACGATCGTGAGCGGGTCGAAGACGGTGCGCGCGTAGAGCACGCCGACCTCGTCGAAACGCGCCGATGCCGGGTCGAACCCCTGGTCCTCGGCCTCGATGCCGAAGACCAGGGTGCCGCCCTGCTTCGGGGTCCCGGTCGACACGCCGTTGCGCGTCCCCGACGACGTCGAGCCGGCGGACGACGAGCTGCAGGCCGACAGCAACGTGCCCATGCCCGTGCCCGCTGCTGCGACCCCGGCGACGGTGACGGCGCCGCGGGCGAGGAACCCTCGACGGTCGATCCGATCAGGCATCGCGTCTTTCCCCCTCGTCGTGCTCGCGGCCCGGAGCCCGGCCCACCGCGCCCTTCGACCAGTCGCCCTGTCCCCCCGGGCAATGCCAGTACTGACGGAGGCCAGTACGGACGGAGGATAGCCCTCGGGCCAGCGCCGGCGGGGTAGCCTCGGCGCATGGGCTGGGACCTGGGGGCCTACTCCCGGTCGATCGCAGGACAGTCCCCGGCGACGGTCCGCGCCTATGTCACCGACGTGCGCGGCTTCGCCCAGTGGGCCGAGCGAGGGGGGGTGCACGACGCGTCGGGAGTGGAGCGCGTGCTCCTGCGGCGCTACCTCGCCTATCTGACGACGCGCCGCTACGCGCGCACGTCGGTCGCCCGCAAGGCCTCCGCGTTGCGTCAGTACTTCGCCTGGCAGTGCCGGCGCGGCGCCATCGCCGAGGACCCCGCTCGGCGGCTCACGGCGCCCGCCGGCGGCGCGCGCCTGCCACGGGTCCTCGACCGGCGCGAGCTCGCCGCGGTGCTCGAGCCGGGCACCGAGCGACGCGAGGGTGCCGAGGGGCCCGTCCGCCCGCGCGCGGCCGCGCTCGACGCCCGCGACGACGCCGTCCTCGAGCTGCTCTACGGGTCCGGGCTGCGGGTGGGCGAGCTCTGCGGGCTCGACGTGGGCGATCTCGACCTCCCCGGTCGGACCGTGACCGTGCTGGGCAAGGGGAACAAGGAGCGGCGCCTCCCCATGCACGACCGCTGCCGCGACGTGCTCGTGTGCTGGCTGGAGGAGGGTCGGCCAAGGCTGGTGGGGCCGGACACACCGGCCCGCGCCGTGTTCCTCAACAGCCGGGGACGGCGCCTTGGCACCCGGGACGTGCGGCGGATCCTCGACCGGCGTGCACCGTCGCCCACCCACCCCCATGCCCTGCGGCACAGCTTCGCCACGCACCTGCTCGACGGGGGTGCCGACCTCCGTGTGGTCCAGGAGCTCCTGGGTCACGCCAGCTTGCAGACCACACAGGTCTACACTCATGTCAGCAAGGAGCGACTGCTCTCGGTGTACGGGGAAACTCACCCCCGAGCCTAGGGGGGAGGCGGGTGTCGGAAGAAGACGCAACGAGCCGGCTCTGGTCCGAGTACAAGGCTTCGGGCGACCGCCACATCCGCGACCAGCTGATCGTCCTCTACTCGCCGCTGGTCAAGTACGTGGCCGCGCGCGTGGCCGTCGGTCTCCCGCAGCACGTCGACGGGTCGGACCTCGTCAGCTACGGCATCATCGGGCTGATCGACGCCATCGACCGCTTCGACCCCGTCCGCCAGGTCAAGTTCGAGACCTATGCCATCCCCCGCATCCGCGGCGCGATCATCGACGAGCTGCGTGCCATCGACTGGGTGCCGCGTTCGGTTCGCGCCAAGGCCCGCCTGGTCGAGCAGGCCTACGCCACGCTGGAGGCCTCGCTGCTGCGGACGCCCACCGACGCCGAGGTGGCCGCCGAGCTCGGCATCTCCGAGCGCGAGCTCCAGGACATCCTGCGCCAGGTGTCCTTCGTCGGCGTCGCCGCGCTCGACGAGGTCTTCATGGTCGGGGGCGAGCGGGCGGACCGGACCACGCTGGGGGACACCATCGCCGACGTCTCGGACGGGCCCGTCGCCCTGTTCGAGGACAAGGAGGCCAAGGAGATCCTGGCCCAGGCGATCATGGGTCTGGGCGACCGCGAGCGAAAGGTCCTCTCGCTCTACTACTACGAGGGGCTCACCCTGGCCGAGATCGGGGACATCCTGGGGGTCACCGAGAGCCGGGTGTGCCAGATCCACACCAAGGCCGTCCTCCAGCTGCGGGCCAAGCTCAGCGGCGGCCGGCCCGAAGGCGGCGAGCCCCGGGGCCGCGGGCGCGGCCGTCCGTCCAAGTCCAGCGTCGCCGCCACCGGCTGATAACCTGAGGGCCCCGCCGCCTGGCGGTGGTGGGAACCCGAACCGACACCGAAGCACCCGGACGCGTCCACGGTCGCCCCTTGCGGGGTGCAGCGCCGGGGAAGGACAACCGATGGGAGGACCAGCTGTGGCAGTCGTGACGACCCGCCAGCTGCTGGAGGCCGGCATGCATTTCGGTCACCAGACGCGGCGATGGAACCCCAAGATGCGCCGCTACATCCTCGGCGAGCGCAACGGGATCTACATCATCGACCTGCGCGAGACCCTCAAGGGGGTCGAGCAGGCCTACAACTACGTGCGGGACCTCGTGGCCGGCGGCGGCGTGGTGCTCTTCGTCGGGACGAAGAAGCAGACGCAGGGCCCCATCGCCACCTACGCCCGGGCATGCGGGATGCCCTTTGTGAACGAGCGCTGGCTCGGCGGCATGCTCACCAACTTCGCCACCATCTCGTCCCGGGTCGGCAAGCTGCGGGAGTACGAGGCGATGGAGCGTTCCGGCGACTTCGACGCGATGCCGAAGAAGGAGGGTCTCCGCCACCGGCGCGAGCTCGAGAAGCTGCGCCGCAACCTCGGGGGCATCCGGGACCTGGACCGACTGCCGGACAGCATCTTCGTGATCGACACGAAGAAGGAGCACATCGCCGTCACCGAGGCCAACAAGCTGACCATGCCGATCGTGGCCGTCGTCGACACCAACTGCGACCCCGACGAGGTCACCTACGTGATCCCGGGCAACGACGACGCCATCCGCTCGGGATCGCTCATGTGCCGGGTCATGGCCGAGGCGGTCGTCGAGGGCAGGTGGGTGGCCGAGCACCGCAAGGCGTCGGCGCCGGCCGCGCCGGGCAACGGCTCCGGAAGCGCCCGCAGCGGCGCCCCCCGGGCACGCCGCCAGGCGCCGGCCGAGACCCCCCCCGCGGGGACCCCCGCCGGGAGCCCCGCCGTGGCGTCGGTGGGGGCCACCGCGGCGACCGACACCGCGGCGACCGACACTGTCGCGACCGGCACCGCGGCGACGGCGCCCGCCGGCGACGCCGTCGTGGCGACGACCCCCGAGGAGGTCTGAGCCGTGCCGAAGTTCACCGCCAAGGACGTCCAGGCGCTCCGGCAGGCGACCGGCGCCGGGATGATGGACAGCAAACGCGCGCTCGAGGAGTCCGACGGCGACGTCGAGGCGGCCAAGCGCTGGCTGCGCGAGCAGGGGCTCGCCGGTGCGGCCAAGCGCTCGGAGCGCGAGGCGACCCAGGGGGCGGTGTCCGTGGCCGTCGGGGATCTCGCCGCGGCGATCGTGGAGCTGCGCTGTGAGACCGACTTCGTGGCCAAGGCGGATAGCTTCGTCGCCCTGGCCGACGAGCTGGCGCAGCTTGTCGCGGCCAAGGGGGAGGGTGCGGTCGAGGAGCGAGCCGGGGCCGTCGACGAGCTCAAGACGACGCTCAAGGAGAACATCTCGGTCGGGCGGGTGGTGCACTTCCCGCTCGAGCCTGGCGTCGTGGTGGGGACCTACCAGCACAACCAGGCCGGGCGCGGCGTCAACGCGGTCGTCGTGCTGATGCGCAACGGCAGCGAGGAGCTCGCCCACGACGTCGCCGTGCACATCGCCTTCGCCCGGCCCGGCTGCGTGCGCCGTGAGGAGGTCCCCGACGCGGAGGTCGCGGCCGAGCGGGAGACCGTCGAGAGGATCTCGCGTAACGAGGGCAAGCCCGAGGCCGCGCTCCCCAAGATCGTCGAGGGGCGCATGAACGGCTGGTTCAAGGAGCGGGTGCTGCTCGAGCAGGCCTACGCCAAGGACGAGAAGCGGACGGTCGCCGACGTGATCGGGGCGGCGCAGATCGAGCGCTTCGCCCAGGTCGAGGTCGGCGGCTAGGCCCGCCGGGGACGCCCAATGGGTTCCGCCGGTACGGCGCAGGACGGACACGCCGGCACCCGACGGCGACTGGTCCTGAAGATGTCCGGCGAGGCGCTCGCCTCGTCGTCGTCGGACGAGACGATCGACGCCGAGGTCGTCGAGCGCCTGGCGCGCGAGCTGGCGGCGGCGCGCGAGCAACTGGACCTCGAGCTGGCCGTCGTCGTCGGCGGCGGCAACATCTGGCGCGGGACGTTCGGCGAGGGCAAGGGACTGGACCGGACGACCTCCGACACCATGGGCATGCTGGGCACGGTGATCAACGCCCTGGCGCTGCAGGACGCGATCGAGCGGCACGGCCAGCCGACGCGGGTGCTGACGGCGATCGCCATGGCGGAGGTGGCCGAGCCCTACATCCGGCGCCGGGCCGTCCGCCACCTGGAGAAGGGCCGGGTCGTGATCTTTGCCGCGGGCATGGGCAACCCGTACTTCACCACCGACACCTCCGCCGCCCTGCGCGCCGCCGAGATCGAGGCGGAGATCCTGCTCAAGGGCACACACTCGGGGGTCGACGGGGTCTACAGCGCGGATCCGAAGGTGGACCCCACCGCCGAGCGCTACGACAAGCTCACCTTCATGGACGTGGTGAACCGTGACCTGCGGGTCATGGACCTCACCGCCATCACCTTCTGCAAGGACAACGGCCTGCCGGTGCTGGTGTTCGACCTGATGGGGCCGGGAAACCTGCGTCGCGCCCTTGCCGGTGAGCAGATCGGTACGCTGATCCGGTGACCGACGACGAGCTCTCAGGGGTCGTCATGGAGGACGCCCGCGACCGCATGGACAAGGCGGTCGCGCACACCCAGGCCGAGTTCGCCGGGGTCCGCAGCGGCCGGGCGACCGCCGGTCTGGTCGAGCACCTGAAAGTGGACGCCTACGGGGCGGAGACGGAGCTGCGGACGATGGCCGGGCTCAGCGTGCCCGAGGCCAGGCTCCTCGTCATCTCCCCCTACGACAAGTCGACCCTGCCGAGCATCGAGAAGGCGATCCAGGCCTCGGACCTCGGCATCACCCCCTCCAACGACGGCAACGTCATCCGCCTCACGTTCCCGCCGCTCACCGAGGAGCGACGCAAGGACCTGGTCAGGGTCGTCCGGCACAAGGCCGAGGAGGGGCGCGTCTCGGTCCGGAACCTCCGCCGCAGCGCGCGCCACGAGCTCGAGGCGCTGGAGAAGGCGGGCGACATCTCCTCGGACGTGCTGGAGCGGGTCGAAAAGGAGCTCGAGCGTCTCACTCACGAGCATGTCGCCGCCATCGACAAGCTCCTGGCGCACAAGGAGCAGGAGCTCCTCGAGATCTAGCGCACGAGTCGCCGGCGGTGCCGGCAGGAGGGCGATGGTGGACGAACGCGAGGAGTACGAGTCGGAGGGCGAGGAGGCCGCCGAACCCGTCGCCGAGCGCGTCCGGATCACCGGTGCCGAGCCGGTCGGCGGGCTCGCCCCCGAGGGCGAGCCGGCGTGGGGGAGCGCCATCGGCACCGAGCCCTCGAGCAGCCGTCGCTACCTGGGGTTCGACGTCGAGCCCGAGGAGCCCTCCACGGAGACGCTCGCCCTCGGGTCGCGCGGGGCCCAGGAGACGCCGTCCCAGGAGCCCGATGCCGAGCCGCGGGCGGCGGAGCCGCTGGCGACCGACCTGCCGCACTGGACGGAGCCCCCGACCGGGCAGGTCCCGGCCATCCTCGACCGCCGTGGCGACGACGACGAGGGCCCCCTGGGCGACACCGGTCCCGCGTGGCGCGAGCACCAGCACGAATGGGACGACGCGGCGTTCGAGCCGGCCCTGCTCGCCGACGAAGAGACCCGGGTCGGCGCGCTCGACGACGAGGCGCCGCCGGAGCACCTCCAGTGGGAGTTCGGCGACCTCGGCGAAGAGGACGCCCTCGGCCACGGCGAGGACCTGGCGAGCGCGCCGGCCCCGCTCCCGGCCGTGGCCGAGGCACCCGACGATCGTGACGTGCCCGAGGCGCGTGGGGCGGCGGCGCCCGAGCCCGCACCGCTGGCGTCGGCTCGCCACGTGATCAGCGCCGCGGGCGAGGACGCGGGGGTGGTGCCACCCGACATCACCCACGAGACGGCCGCCGAGGCGCTGCGGGTGGCGGTGCCCCCCGCTGCACGCGCCGTCGCCGCGCAGGACGAGCCGTTGCGGGTCCCGGCCGCCCCCGCGCCGCCGGTCCGGCGGCACGCGGGGTCGGGCCCCCGGGCCAACGGCCGCGGCCAGCCCGCGGGCCGGGGCCCCGAGGCCCCCGGCGGCGGCAAGCGCAACGTGCCCCTGTCGGTGGCCACGGGCATCGTCGCCGCGGTGGTGGCGCTCGTGTGCTTCTCGCTCGGCACGGTCGCCACGGTCGCCCTGGGGACGGTGGTCGTCGTCCTCGCCGCGGCCGAGTGCTTCGCCGCGCTCCGACGTGGCGGCTACCGGCCCGCCACGCTGCTCGGACTGGTCGCCTGCGGTGGGCTGATCGTCGCCGCGTACGCCAAGGGCGTGGCCGCCTTCCCCCTCGTCATCGCGCTGACGGTGGGGGCCACCATGGTCTGGTACCTCGTCGGCGCGGAGCGCGGCTCGCCGACACGGGGGATCGGGGCGACGCTGCTGGGGTTCGCCTGGATCGGCGTCCTCGGGGGCTTCGCCGGCCTCATCCTGGCGCCGAGCCAGTACCCGCACCGCCACGGCATCGCCTTCCTGCTCGGGGCGGTGGTGGCCGTCGTCGGTGCGGACGTGGGCGCGCTCGTCGTCGGCTCGTGGATCGGCCGGCACCCGCTGGCGCCGCGGGTCAGCCCCAACAAGACGTGGGAGGGGTTCGTCGGCGGGTTCGTGGTGGCCGTGGTCGCCTCGGTGGTGATCACCGGGCACATCGCGCCGTGGACGCCCTCGAAGGCCGCGGTGCTCGGCGTGGTCGCGGCCATCCTCGGGCCGATCGGCGACCTGTCCGAGTCGCTGCTCAAGCGCGACCTCGGGCTCAAGGACATGGGGTCGCTGCTCCCCGGGCACGGTGGGGTCCTCGACCGCGTCGACGCCCTGTTGTTCGTGCTGCCCGCGACGTACTACCTCGTCCGGGTACTGCATCTCGGGTGATGTCGGCACGCACGGCGCGTCCGGGCCGTTCGGCCGCGCCGAGCGGGCCGGTGGGCGTGAGCATCCTCGGGTCGACGGGCTCCATCGGCCGTCAGGCCGTCGAGGTCGTGCAGTCCGAGCCAGAGCGCTACCGGGTCGTCGCCCTCGGCGCGGCGCGCTCGGTCGACGAGCTCGCCGCGCAGGCCCGGGCGCTGTGCCCCGAGGTCGTGGCCGTCGCCGACGCCTCGCTGGCCGGGGCGCTCGCGGCGGCGGTACCGTCGGGCACCGAGGTGGTCGCCGGGCACGACGGGCTGGCGGCCCTGTCGCGCCTGGGTGACGTGGTGGTCAACGGCGTGGTGGGCTTCGCCGGCCTGGTGGTGACGTTGGCCGCGCTCGAGTCGGGACGCCGCTTGGCCCTGGCCAACAAGGAGTCGCTCATCGCCGGCGCGCCCGTCGTCCAGCGGGCCCGGGCGACGCCCGGAGCCGAGATCGTCCCGGTAGACTCCGAGCATTGCGCGCTGCACCAGTGCCTGCGTGCAGGGCGGTCGCCGGGCGAGGTGGCCCGTCTGGTGCTCACGGCCAGTGGAGGACCGTTCCGGGGCCGCACCCCGACGGAGCTGGCCGCCGTGGGCGTGGAGGAGGCGCTCGCCCATCCGACCTGGCGCATGGGACCGAAGATCACGGTGGACTCGTCGACGCTGATGAACAAGGGGCTCGAGGTGATCGAGGCGCACGAGCTGTTCGGCGTCGACTACGACCGGGTCGGTGTGGTGATCCACCCCCAGTCGATCGTGCACTCGATGGTCGAGTTCACCGACGGCGCCACGGTGGCGCAGCTGTCGATGCCCGACATGCGACTGCCCATCTCCTACGCCCTCGGCTATCCCGCGCGCGGAACGGTCGCCTTCGGGGCGATCGACTGGACCACGCTGCGCCGGCTCGACTTCGAGCCGCCCGACCGGGACGCCTTCCCCTGCCTCGCGCTGGCGGAGGAGGCCGGCCGCGCCGGCGGCGCGGCCCCGGCCTGGCTCAACGCCGCCAACGAGGTGGCGGTCGAGGCCTTCCTCGCCGGCACCATCACCTGGGGCTCGATCGCCGAGATCGTGGCCGACACCCTCCAGGCCTGCGAGCAGGTGGCACTGGACGACGCCGAGGACGTGGTCGAGGCCGACCGTCGCGCCCGCCAGCGTGCCGCGCTGGCCGTGGAGAAGCGGGCCGGGTCGTCGTGACCGACCTCCGCTCGCCGCACGCCCTCGGCACCGGCGACCCGGGTCCCACCCCCGGCGCGCCGGCGCGCCGGCGTGCCGGGTCGGGGGCGCCGGCGGGCCCGGCCGACGGGTCGCGGGGCGGTTCGTCGATCTCGCCGCGCGACGGGCGACGGGCGCTCGGCCAGCTCGTGTTGATCCTGGTGCTCGTGGTCCTGGCGGCGATGGCCACGGGGACCACGAACCTCCTCGTCGTGATCGCCGCGCTGGTCGTCATGATCATGCTCCACGAGCTCGGCCACTTCGCCACGGCCAAGTGGAGCGGCATGAAGGTCACCGAGTACTTCCTCGGCTTCGGGCCCCGGATCTGGTCCTTCCGCCGGGGTGAGACCGAGTACGGCGTGAAGGCCATCCCCGCCGGCGGCTACGTGCGGATCATCGGCATGGTCAACACCGAGGAGGTGGACCCGGCCGACGAGCCGAGGGCCTATCGGTCCAAGCCCTTCCACAACCGGCTGGCCGTCAGCCTGGCCGGCTCGTTCATGCACTTCGTCATGGCGTTCCTGCTCATCTGGGGGATGCTCGTGTTCGTCGGCGCCCCGGACACGTCCCGGGTGGCCATCGGCGGTCTTGTGCCCGTCAGCGGACAACTCGACCCGGCCCGCGCCGCGGGGATCCGGGCCGGCGACGTGGTCGTCTCCGTCGACGGGCGTGCGGTGACGTCGTTCGACCAGTTCACCGGGGTCGTCTCCTCGCATCCGGGTCAGCCCGTGACCATCGTGGTCGACCGCAACGGGACGCGACACACGGTGGTGGTGACGCCCCATCCCGT
>DASPTT010000043.1:0-43025 GCA_035623275.1 Acidimicrobiales bacterium | reverse complement strand
GGGCCTCCTTCACCTCGTCGAGCTTGAAGGGCTTGAGTACTGCCACGACCAGCTTCATCTGCTTGCTCTCTTCCTCTCGCTCGTCGCGGTCAGTGGGTGGGTTCCGGCGCGGACACCGGCGGGGCTTCTGGCACGGCTCTCGCCGATGGCGGGCTCGTCTCCCCGGTGCCGATGCCGGCCATGGCGAAGGCCCCGACCCGCTCGGCGAACTTCTCCTCGGGGAAGGCCTCCTCGTCGTGGATGGCGAGGTCGCCCGTCTCGAGGATCTCGTCCTTGTAGCGGAGGCCGCGCAGGACCAGGCCGATGAGCTTCATGAGGATGAACGTCACCAGAGCCGACCAGAAGATGACCCACACGGCCGCCCGGAACTGCTCCCAGACCTGGTGCCACGAGTGGCTGTAGATGAGCCCGCCCACCGAGAACGGCGTGCAACTCTTGGTCGCCGTGCCGTAGGTCGCCTGCGAGGTGCCGACCACCTGCCCGAAGGTCCCGAGGTTCCCGCATCCGTACTCGAGCATGTTCGGATCGCCGAGCACGCCGAGCAGCATGCCACCGATGAAGCCGGCCATGCCGTGGGTGTAGACCACCCCCAGCGCGTCGTCCACCTTGGAGAACGGCCGCACCTTGGACAGGTAGTTCCAGGCCACCCACACCAGGGCCGTGGCGATGACACCGACGGCGATCGCACCCTTGCCGTTCACCCAGCCCGCGCAGGGCGTGATGCCGACCAGGCCGCAGATCATCCCGTTCACGCCGCCCAGGAACGTCGGCTTCTTCGCCTTGGACAACCAGGCGTCCATGCCCATCCAGACGAGCACACCGGTGGCGGTAGCCAGGTTGGTGTTGATGACCGCCGCGGCCGCGTCCACCCCGGCGTAGTAGGGGTCACCGCCGTTGAACCCGTTCCAGCCGAGCCACAGGATGCCGGCACCGACCGCCGCCATGACCAGGTTGTTGGGCAGGGCATGCTGGCGATCTCGCAGGAGCCTTGGACCGAGGACCCATGCCGCGACGAAGCCGGACACACCCGCGGACATATGGATGACGTAGCCGCCGGAGAAGTCCAGCGATCCTTCCTGGGCGAAGTAGCCACCGCCCCACAGCAGGAAGGCGTCGATGGCGTAGACGAACGTCGACCACAGCGGCACCAGCAGGCACCAGGCGCTGAACTTGATCCGGCCCAGGACGCTGCCCAGGAAGAGCAGCGGGGTGATCGCCGCGAACACGAACTGGAAGAACGCCAGCGTCGTGGTCGGGAAGTGGAACGGTATCGCCGTGTTGGCGGCAGAGACGGCTTGGGCCATCTCGTCGTTCGCACTGGTGATGGTTCCCGGTTTCCCGACGAAGTTGTCTATGAAATGTTTGAACCCTCCGACGCCGCTCAACTGGGTCTGCACCCCGTTGTGCACACCACTACCCAGCGACGTCGCGCCGAAGCCCATCTTGTAGGACCAGAGCACCCAGGCGACGAGCACCAGCGAGAAGCCGGCGAACATCATGGCCAGCACGTTGACCGCCCACTTCTTCTGGACGATCGACGCGTAGAGCACGCACAGGGCGGGGAGGCTCATCAGGCCGACGAACGTCGCGGCCACCAGCTGCCACGTGTTGTCGCCCGTATTCAGCCAACTCGGATACGGAACGGATACTGCTGCGGCTAACACGGCTCGCGCACTCCTCTCGTATGTGTCGATGGGGAGGAGCCCGCGTGCCGCCAGCCGCTTGGCAACACACGTCGTCGGATGCGCCAGGACCCACGGCAGTCGTTCTCCGCCCTGCCGCCCCAAGGATGCAAGGCGGGCGTTTCGGCACCGTCAATGGAGTGTTACCAACGCGTGAACTGGACGTCTGCCCAGCTCGACGTCCATTTTTCGCCAACTGGGCTTCTGGAGGGCCGGCCGCGGCCGATACGATCTTCCTTCCGTGCCGACTGCAGGACCGAACCCGGACGACACCCACGAGCGGCTCGCCCCGCTGCGGGGGGCGGGCGTGTCCGCCGACGTGCGGCGCGTGGCGAGGATCGTCGCGAGCCTTCTGCTGGCGGGACTGGCCGTCCTCGTGTTCGTCTTCTACGCGGCCGGGGCGAGGAAGAACGCCCAGATCACCGAGCTCCGCCAGCACGGGATCCCGGCAGAGATGACGGTGTCGAGCTGCATGGGCCTGCTCGGCGGGAGCGGCAGCAACCCCGTCGGCTACTCGTGCCACGGCACCATCACGGTCGGCGGGCGCACCTACGACGACCCCATCCCAGGCAATTCCCTCTATGCGCCGGGCGCCAAGCTCGCCGGGGTCACCGTGGCCGGCGACCCCGCGCTGTTCACCACACCGGCGCTCCTGCACTCGGAGCACGCCTCGTGGCGGGTGTACGTGCTCCCGGCCGTGCTGACCGGGGTCCTCGTGCTCGCGGTGGCCGGTCTGCTCGTCCTGCGCGGGCGACGCCGCGACCGGCAGGCAGCTGCCGCCTCCTCGGGGGCAGGTACCGGCCCGCCCTAACCGGCTTGGCGCTTGTCCTGAGGCTTCTGGGGCTTCGGGCGCCTGGAGGGCGTCGGCGGCGTGTAGCGCTTGGACTGGGTGGGCCGGGCGCCCCCCTTGCTGCCGTTGGTCGTCGGCGACCCCCCCGTCGTCGCCTCCTTGAGCGCCCGCTGGGCCCGATAGGCGCGCACCAGGTACCAGGCGCCCGCCAGCACGAAGGGAATCCCGAACTCCCAGTAGTGCAGGTTGAACACGCCCAGGCCGAAGAGGGCCAGCAGGATGCCCATGAACAGCCGCTTCCGGAACCAGGCAGCGGCCATGAGCCCGGCCGCCATGACCAGGAAGACGAGCTCCAGGGTGTGGTAGGTCGCTGTGTGGCGGGGGTCGGTCGAGATCTGGTTGCTGACCACGACCAGGGTGATGGCGGCGGCGAGGGGTGCGGCGATCAGGCCGATCAGGCGTTCGGTGTCGTCGGCGTAGCGGACGGCGGCCTCGAGCTCCTCCACCGTCTGAGGCTTCTCGGAGGGTGGCGCCGAGGTCTCCCCGACCTCGGCCTTGAGCACCGCGTTGCGGAACCGCTCCCCGAAGGGGATCCGCTCGCCGGTCTCGTCACGACGGGCCGAGGGAAGGGCGAGCAGGAAGCGCTGCCACAGGCTGATCTTCCCGGCAGGTTCGTGGCGGTCGCCGGGGTCCCCGCTTTCGACCATCGAGCAAGGGTAGCCCGGCCTTCGCGCGTCGAGCGAAGCCGCACCGCCCGGGAACGACGCCGAGGAGGCCCGGGACGACCACGGCGCGCCAGATCAGCGGCGGTCCAGACCTGGTGGCTAGCCTCTTGCCATGGCGCGAACCAAGGACCTCGATATCGGTGATATCTGGCTGTTCTCGGCGTGCTCGGCGAGCCAGCTGCGCACCATCCGGCGGCAGGTGGAGGAGATCACGGTCGACGCCGGCACCGTCCTCTGCGAGGAGGGCACGGTGGGCAAGGAGTTCTTCTTCATCCTCGAAGGGACCGCGTCGGTCCGGCGCAACGGCCGGAAGGTCGCCACCCTCGGCAAAGGCCAGTACTTCGGCGAACTCTCGCTCCTCGACCGCCGGCCGCGCTCGGCCACGGTGGTGTCGGAGACGCCGACGACGCTGCTCGTACTCGACCAGCGCCGGTTCAACGGGCTGCTCGACGCGGTCCCGGCCCTGAGCCACAAGCTGCTCGTGGCCATGTCGACCCGCATCCGCGAGGCCGACGCCAAGGCCGTCCACTAGGCCGGCGGGCTACGACGCCGGCTCGCTCACCTTCAGCGATTCCTCCACCACCTGGCTGAGGTCGAGCACGCGCACCTCGTCCTCGCGCTGACGGGCGCGCACGGCGTCGTCCAGCATGATGAGGCAGTACGGGCACGCGGTGGAGACGACGTCCGCGCCCGTGGTCAGCGCCTCGTCGGTGCGCGTCAGGTTGACCCGCTCGCCGAGGTGCTCCTCCATCCACATGCGCGCGCCGCCGGCGCCACAGCAGAAGCTCTTCTCCCGGCACCGGCGCATCTCGACCTGCTGCACGCCCGTGATGGCATCGAGCACGTTGCGGGGCTCGTCGAACACGCGGTTGTGCCGGCCCAGGTAGCAGGGGTCGTGGTATGTGACCTTCGCCTCCATCGACCCCGGGGCCAACCTGCCCGCGCCCACCAGATGGCTCAGGAGCTGGGAGTGGTGGATGACCTCGAAGTCGGATCCCAGGTCCGGGTACTCGCGCCCCAGCGAGTTGAAGCAGTGCGGGCACGAGGCGATGACCTTCTTGGCGCCGACCCCGTTGAGGGTCTCGATGTTGGCCTTGCCCATCTCCTGGTAGAGGTACTCGTTGCCCAGCCGCCGCGCCGGGTCGCCGGTGCACGACTCGCGCGGGCCCAGGATGGCGAACGTCACCCCGGCGCGGTGCAGGAGCCGGGCCGTCGACTGCGTGGCCTTGCGGGCGCGCTCGTCGAGCGCTCCCGCGCACCCGACCCAGTAGAGGTACTCGACGTCCGCGGGGATGGTGTCCTCGACGACCGGGACCTCGAAGTCGAGGCCCTCGGTCCAGTCGAGTCGCTTGGAGCCGCCCAGGCCCCACGGGTCCCCCTGGTTCTCCAGGTTGCGCAGCATGAGGCCGGCCTCGCTCGGGAAGCGCGACTCCATGAGGACCTCGTAGCGGCGCATCTCCACGATGGCGTCCACGTGCTCGATGTCCACGGGGCACTGCTCCACGCAGGCCCCGCAGGTGAGACACGACCACAGCACGTCGCTGTCGATGGTGGCCGGGACCAGGGTGGGCGCGTCCGCCTTGGCCATGGTCGCGGCATCGGCGGGGTCGACATGCTCACCGGCGTCGAGGTGCACGGGGTGGCCCACCAGCCGGGGTGCGGACTCGAAGAGGTTGTCCCGCAGGTTCATGACGAGGAGCTTCGGGGACAGGGGCTTGCCGGTGTTCCACGCCGGGCAGGCGTCCTGGCAACGGCCGCACTCGGTGCAGCTGTAGAGGTCGACGAGGTTCTTCCAGGACAGGTCCTCGATGTGCCCCGCGCCGAACACGGTGTCCTCGGACACGTTCTCCATGTCCATGTCGGGTGTGTGGTAGAGGGGGCCGAGCGCCCGGGGACGGCGCGAGGCGAGCACGTTGATGGGGGCGATGAAGATGTGGAGGTGCTTCGAGTAGGACACGAAGACCAGGAAGCCCGTGATCACGGCGATGTTGAGGATGATGAAGGTGGTGGCCAGCACCGCGTTCACGCCCGAGCCGAGCGGATGGAGGATCTTGCCCACCACCTGTGAGGCGAAGGCCCACCACGAGTGGTCGAAGGGGAATTGCGTCGGGTTCGTGTTGATCTGCGCGCCCCGGTAGATCAGCAGCGTGATCATGACCAGGGCGATCATCCCCAGGACGATCCAGGCGGCGTCGAGGTGGCTGCCGTAGAAGCGAGACTTGCGCTCGAGACGACTCGGCGCCTCGTTCAGGCGGATGACGCTGAAGACGACCAGCGCCACGAGCACGGCACAGATGAAGAAGTCCTCCAGGAACCCGAGCCAGTTGTCGTGGCCGATGAGCGGGATGGTGAAGTACTTGTCGAACAGCGCCCCGTAGGCCTCGAGGATCGTGAGCAGCAGGATGGTGAAGCCCCAGAAGGTGAAGGCGTGGGCCATACCCGGGCCGGGGCGCTTGAACAGCTTGCGCTGGCCGCCCACCTCCGAGAGCTCGGCCCAGATCTGGGCGCCCAGGTTCTTGAACCGGCCCTTGTCCGGGCGTCCAGCGGCCGCCAGGCGGAAGAGGTAGTAGAAGCGCCGGCCGGCGATGGCGAAGGCGGCGGCGGTGACGCCGAGGCCGAGGACGATCCTGACTGGCAACGCTCCTCCTGGGGGGCGGGTCGGGAGAGGGGGCGCCCGGCGCTAGGTCCGGAAGTTCTCGAAGTACCGGCTGGGGGTCGGGCCCCGCTGGCCCTGGTACTTCGAGCCCAATCCCTGGGACCCGTAAGGCTGCTCCGCCGGAGTGGTCATGCGCAAAAACGAGATCTGGCCGATCTTCATGTCGGGGTAGACGGTGATCGGCAGGTTGGCCACGTTCGAGAGCTCCAGGGTGAGGTGGCCGTCCCAGCCGGCGTCGACGAAGCCGGCCGTGGAGTGGATGAGTAGGCCCAACCGCCCCAGGGAGGACTTCCCCTCCAGGCGGGCCACCAGGTCGTCGGGCAGGGCCACCCGCTCCAGGGTCGAGCCCAGGACGAACTCCCCGGGGTGGAGGATGAGGGCCTCGCCCTCGGGGACCTCGACCAGTTCGGTCAGGTCCTCGAGGTCCTCCTTGACGTCGATCACCCGCATGGAGTGGTTGCGGAACAACCTGAAGTAGCGGTCTACATGGAGGTCCACCGAGGAGGGCTGGATGCAGTCCTTGCTGATCGGGTCGATGACGATCCGGCCCGCCTCGAGCTCCTCCCGGATGGAGCGGTCTGAGAGCACCACGAGCAGCACGATAGTGTGACCAGGCACTTGCGGGCGTAGTTCAGCGGCAGAACATCAGCTTCCCAAGCTGAGAACGCGGGTTCGATTCCCGTCGCCCGCTCCGAGACTGAGGACAGCGCCGTTGGCCCGCGACGAGGCCGTCCGCTCCTCCTGTAACCCGCGCCAGGTCGCGCCGTCTTTCCGGGCGGGCCACCCCGGAGGGCGGGCGGCAGCAGGAGGGCGCGGTGAGCGCCAACGGAATCGACGAGGCCATCGAGCGCATCGCCGCCGAACCGGAGTTCGCCGGGGCCGTGCTGGCCGACCCGGCCGGGGCGCTGGCGTCCTACGACCTGACCGACGACGAGCGCACGTCGATCGGTGACGCCCTGGCCGCCGACGTGGAGGCGGCCGGCTACGAGGTGCAGGGGTTCGCCTTGTCGCTCGGGGGCCTCGACTGGGGCGCGGTCCAACTCCACAACACGACCGCGTTGGGCAATCTGGAGGGCTCCTTCGACCGGTCGCAGAACCCGCTGATCGGCTACGAGCTGCACGACGGGCCCTGAACGCACGCAGCTCCGGGCCCCCGCGACCGCCCGCCGGTAACCGGCACCCCGGGTGCCCGTCTATCAGACCGACGAACGAAGCAACCACAGCAGGAGGACGACCCATGAGCGCCAAGGGAATCGACGAGGCCATCGAGCGCATCGCCACCGAACCGGAGTTCGCCGGGTCCGTGCTGGCCGACCCGGCCGGGGCGCTGGAGTCCTACGACCTGACCGACGACGAGCGCACGTCGATCGGTGACGCCCTGGCCGCCGACGTGGAGGCGGCCGGCTACGAGGTGCAGGGGTTCTCGTTCGCGCTCGGCAGCATCGACTGGGGCTCGGTCCAGCTCCACAACACCGCCGCCCTCGGCCAGTTCCAGGGGACCTTCGACCGTTCCCAGAACGCCATCGTCCTGCTCGAGCTCTGAACGCCGGCACCCGTCGTCAGATGGCAGGGAGTAGGCAGTGACGACGCTCACCAGCGCGCGCACATTTACCCTGCACCGGCTGCCCGCGCTACTCCGGTGGGCCGAGGACGGCGCGGATGTGGTCGCCGACACCATGGCGGCACATCGGGCACTCCTCGGGCACGCCATGTCCTCGCTTCTGGCGCGGGTGGACGAGCTGTCCCGGTCCGACTCGGCCGTCGCCGGTTCGTCCACCGTCCGGGACCTGGCCCCGGCCTGGGCGCGGGCCGAGAACGGGGCCCGGTGGCGGGTCACGTCGGCTCCGGCGACCTGTCGCCGCGTCCTGTGGATGCCGCACCGCCCCCTGGAGGCGGCTCGGTGGATCGGTGCCGGCCTGGCCCACGAAGAGGCGGCGGCGGCACGCGCCGGCGAGCTCGAGCACCGGAGTTGGTCGGCACTGGGCGATCGCCGCCTCGGGCCCGGCCGGCTCCCGCCCGTGCCCACCGCCTGGGACGAAGGGCGCAAGGGGGATCCCGACGTCGTCGTGCGGCCCCCCCATGGCGACGCCGGCCGTGCCACGCTGCAGCAGGCGCCGGTATTCGGCGGGGGCATCCCGGTGGACGCTCGGAGCCCGCTGGCCCGCGCCGTCCACCTGTCGCGCTGCCAGGGGCCCAGCGTGACCTGGCCCGAATTCGACGAGGCGACCATCGGCCGTGTCGTCGCCCGCCTCGACGAGGCGGGCGACGGCCTTCGGGCCACCGCCCCGGTGGCCGCCGCCCTGGTGGAGACGTTCACGACGGTGGTGGTGATCAGGGGCCCGGGCGTGGGGTTCGGGCACGGCTCAACCGTGGTGGACCTGGGGCGCACCGTGATCATGGATCCCTCGTCCGCCTGCGCCTCCGTGGCCAGGCTGGCCGAAGGCCTGCTCCACGAGGCGGTCCACCACCTCTGCAACGTCACCGTGCGCGACACCCGGTGGGTGGAGGACCCGGCGGCGACGGTCACGGTCGAGTCGCCCTGGACCGGCAACCCGCTCCCCCTCTGGGCCTACCTGCAGGCGTGCCTCGTGTGGGCGGGCATGCGCGCCTTCTGGGCCCGTGCCCGCGACCTGGGCACCTTCGACCGCGCCCACGCCGAGGAACGGCACGCGGTGGCGGCGCATGGGTTCGAGGCCGGGCCTGTCCTCGACCGGATCCCCGCGGGGACGCGAGCCGGCGTCCACCCACTGGTGGCCGCGGCCATCGACGAGTCGTCGCGGCCGTGACCCGACCGCTGGTGTTCCTGGGGCCGTCCCTGTCCCTGGCCGAGGCCCGTCGGATCTGCGACGCCGAGTACCACCCACCGGTGGCGCGGGGCGACCTGGCCCGGCTCCTCCCGCCGGACAGCGCGCCACGGGTCGTCGGCATCGTCGACGGCGTCTTCCTCCACGCCGTGGCGGTGAGCCCCAACGAGATCCTCACCGCGCTCCGCTGCGGCCACGACGTGTACGGCGCGGCCAGCATGGGCGCACTGCGGGCGGTCGAGCTCGCACCCTTCGGCATGGTCGGCGTCGGCCACGTCCACGAGCGCTTCGCCACCGGGATCGCCGACCGTGACGACGAGGTGGCGGTGGCCTACGACGCCGAGAGCGGGCGGGCGCTGTCCGACGCCCTCGTCTCCATGCGGGTCGGCTTCGTCGAGGCCGTCTCCGCCGGGCTCCTCGACCCCGCCACCGCCGAGCGGGCGGTGGCCATCGCCTCGGACCTGCACTTCGCCGACCGCACGTACCGGCGGGTCACCGCCGTGCTCGACCCCCCGATGGACCTGCCGGCCGCCCGAGCACTGCTCGAGTTCCTCCGGCACGAGGCCACCGACGTCAAGGCGGCGGACGCCCGGGCCTTGCTGCGCCGCCTGGCCGATACACCGTGGACGGGCCTCTACCGCCCACCCCCGCCCCGACGCCGCCGACCCCACCGCGTGACGGGGCGCGCGGTGGGCGACCTCGCCCCGGCGCGGAAGCGTCCCGGGTGGGCCTCGGTGCGCACGGTGGACCCGGAGTTCACCGAGATGGTGCTGCTGGAGGCCAGGGCCGTGTCCGGCATCACCCGCGTGGCCGACGTGACCGGTCTGGACCGGCTGGGCGTCCCCTGTTTCAACGCCGTCAGCCCGGGGCACACGATCTCCACCTTCGCCGGCAAGTCGCTCGAGCCAGCCCAGGCGCGTGTGGGCGCCCAGATGGAGGCGTTCGAGACGGCCGTCGCCCACGATCCACCGATCCCGACCCGGCGCGGGCCGCGCACGGACCTTCCCGGTCGCGCCCTCGACGTCGACGGCCAGCGCGACCTGGACTGGGTCGAGGGCTGGGACGTGGCCACCGGCGACACCGTGTGGGTGCCGGTGGACCGGGTGTGGTTCCGGCATGGCGCCGACCCCCCGTGGCGACGCGATTCCAACGGCCTGGCCTCCGGCAATTGCCTCGCCGAGGCCCTGGCCCACGGGCTGGCCGAGGTGATCGAGCGCGACGCGGCGACGCTCCAGGCCTTGGCCTGCGACTACGCGGCGACGCCGCACCTGCTCGCCCTGGTTGCGAAGCCCGACCCCACCGCTACCGCGCCCCCCGGCTTCGAGGCCGCCCCCGAGCTCGCCTACCCCTTCGTCGACCTGGCCTCGCTCCCCGGGCCCCTCGGCGACGCCGTCGACCGGATCACCGCCGCCGGTGCCCGGGTGGACCTTCGGTGGATGGCGTCGGACGTCGCCGTGCCCGCCTTCCTGGCCCTCATCGACGAGCCGGCCGGCGGGGGCCGGGCGCAGACCCACGTCGGCTTCGGCTGCCACCCGGACTCGGCCGTTGCTGCCCGGCGGGCGGTGACCGAGGCGGCGCAGGGCCGCGTCGGCTACATCCAGGGCGGCCGTGAGGACCTCGTCCTGGCCGGGATCAGGGAGCAGGCCGAGCCGACCGGCGGGTGGTTCGGCGCCGAGGTGCAGCGGGTCCCGTTCGAGTCGTTCCCGTCGTCCGCGAGGGCGGACGCGGTCGACGACATCCGCATGATGCTCGAGGCCCTCGCCCTCGCCGGCATGTCGGAGGTGGTGGCCGTCGACCTGTCGCACCCCGATGTGCCCCTGCCGGTGGTCAAGGTGATCGTGACCGGAGCCGAGGGCCCCCTCGACCTGTGGTCGGCGCGCCGGGGCGACTTCGGGTGGCGGGCCCGGCGCCTCATCGCCTCGATGGTCGCCCGCAGCGGCCGGCCGCGGACCCCGGTGGTCGCCTGATCCTGCGGTCCCCGCCCGACGCCGCCGCCTAGCAGCGGTAGACGCGCTCCGCGTTCGCTGCGAAGAGCTTGTCGCGGGACTCGCCGTCGAAACCGGCCGTCACCTCGCTGAACGTCGAGTAGAGCTCGTCGAAGGTGCCGTGCACCGAATCGACAGGGAAGTTGCTGGCGAACATGCAGCGTTCGACCCCGAAGACCTCGATGGCGTGCTCGAGCCACGGGCCCAGGACGTCGACACCCATGGAGCCGAAGGGCATGGCCAGGCCCGAGAGCTTGCACACGACGTTGTCGCCGAGGCCGGCCAGCGCGTCGATGCCGGCCCGCCACAGGGCATGCTCCTCGTCCGAGCTCGAGCGGGGCCAACCGGTGTGCTCGACGACGACGGTCAAGGCGTCGAGGCCGGGGCACGCCGCGAGCTGCGCCGCGGCCACCAGGAGCTGGTCGGGATGGGCCATCAGCTCGAACACCAGGTTCCGCTCCTGCAGGGCGCGCAGCACCTCCGCATCGGGAACGGGCCGGTCGAGGCCGCCCATGGGACGGACGCCACGGAAGCGCGACGCGGTCATCTGGCGGTCGACGAACGCCACGGCCTCCGCCACCGAGTCGGCCGGCGGGAGGCCGCCGACGATGGCGTGGGGACGGCCGGTGACATCGGCGACCTGGTCGAGCTCGATGGTCTCCTCGATCGAATGGCGACCGGTGGCGGCGGCGACGTTGACGATCTTCTCCACGTTCCATCGGGCGGCCTCCGCCTGATAGGTGTCGGCGTCGAAGCGGCGGCTCATCCTCGACGGGTCACCGCCCTCGCCGACATGTCCCTGGGGGCGCGACAGGTACGGGTACCAGTCGGTGCGGGCGGGGTCCCAGAGGTGCACGTGTGCGTCGACCACGCGGGTGGGCTGCGTGGTCATCGGGCCTCCACGGGCGCCGGCTCGTCGGGGGCGCCGACCACCTCCCGGAGCGTGGCGTCGAGCCAGTCGGGGACGGCGGGCCCACCGTAGGTGACGGCACCGATGGGCCGGGGGTGACTGCGCAGTCCCAGCCAGCCCGGGCCGATCACGAGCTCCGCGCCGGCGAGCGCCGCGGTGTCGGGATTGGCCAACAGGTGGGCGACGAGCGCAGCCGCGGACCCGCCGGCTGCGGCCTCGGGGGCCTCGATGCTGGCGGCGAACGCCGTGACGCGCCCCTCCGTCCCGCCCGCGGCCGCACGGGCCAGCTGCGCGCTGGCCTGGGCCCGGCTCCGGCCTCCGGCGGTGGCGGCATCGGTGAGGGTCACGAGCCGGACCGGATGGGCGGCGCCGGCGGCGTAGTCGGCGGCCGCCCGGGCCCATGCGGCATCGGTGTGGATGTCCTCGACGATCCCACTGTGCTCGGCGAGCACCCGCGCCCAACCTTCGACCGGCGCGACCGTCGCGTCGCGGCCTGCGGGCGCCACCACGACGGCGTCGACCGGGCCGGCGGCGTCGTCGACGCGGCGCAGCACGTCGGCGGCGGCACCGAAGCCCCGCGCCACCTCGACACGGTGACACGTCACGGCGCGGGCCCCGAGGGCCGTCGTGAGGGGCCCAGCCAGGCCCGGGCGGTCGGTGACGAGGGCGCAGGTGCGCACCTGCGCGGGTGCGAGCTCGGCAGGCGGGGGCTCGTCGAAGATCCGTCCGAAGCGGGGGTTGGCGCCGCCGGCGGTCGCCTGGTTGGTCTCGGCCGTGACGAACGCCCGGGGCACGACGGCTTCCAGCACCGCGGCGAGATCGGCCGCGCCGTCGCTGCGCACCACCTCGAGGAGGCGGGGCTCGTCGATGACCGCCACCTCCGAGCCCCCGGCGAAGAGCACCCGGCCGCTGCACCACCCGAAACCCTCGCCGACGAGGTGGGCGCCGAGCGGCCCAAGGTCCTCGGGGCCGGGCATCACGTTGAGCGAGAGCCCGCCACCGCCCCCGGCCCGGCCCGCCTGACGGGCGCGTTCGACGGCGGCGGCGACCATCCGGGTGGCCGCGATGGGCGACATGGCGTTGACGGTCACGCCCGGCGGGGCATGGCGTCCCAGCTGCCACGTCAACGAGGCCACGGCCCGCTTGGCGCAGCTGTACGCCCCGGCGTCGGCGGCCCGCCACCCTGACCCGGACGTGACGCCGAGGACACGTCCGTGCCCGGCGGCGGCCATGAGCGGGAGCGCGGCGTCGAGCACGTTGAGATAGCCCCCGAGGTGCACGGCGAGCACCGCGAGCCAGTCCTCCTCGGTGCCCGAGGCGAAGTAGGTCTGCCGGGTGATGCCGGCGACGTTGACGACGGCGTCGAGTGCGCCGTGCTCGTGCACCAGCTCCTGGAAGAGGCCGCGGAGGGCCTCGCCGTCGGTCACCGACACCGACGAGGCCCGGGCCGAGCCTCCGGCGGCCACGATGCGGTCGGCAGTGGTCTCCTGGGGCTCGGGGAGCTGCTCGGAGCCCTCCAGCGTGACGAGGGGATCGACGGTGACGACGTGCCAGCCGCCACGGCCGAGCTCCTCGGCGATGGCCCCTCCGATCCCGCCCCCGCCGCCGGTCACCACGGCGACCCGCCGGCGCGCGCTCACGACGCCGTCGACCGGACCTCGAGCTCCAGGCCCTCGAAGTCGCCCGCCTCGAGCCACTGCTCGAGGCGCTCGCGGTAGGCGAACCAGTCGCCCATCCCGCGCCCGTAGTTGCCGTTGCGCGGGTTCAGCAACTCGGGGTGGCCTTCGTTGTTGATGCGCGAGGGCGTGCAGAGGGACATCACCGCGCTCCCGTCCACGAAGGAGTCGACGATCTTCTGCGTCCACGCGTCCTCGGCCTCGGCACTCACGTCGAACACGTCCACGCCCCGCTGCTCGAGCAGGCCGATGGCACCCCCGACGAACTCGGCGCCGAGCACGGCCAGCTGCGTGTAGTTGACCGTCACCACCGCCTGCTGCCCGGGTGCGGGCATGACGAACAGGTTCGGGAAGCCGCGGCTCATCATCCCGAAGAGACTGGCGGCCCCGTCGGCCCACTTGTGCGCCAGGGTGACACCGTCACGGCCGACGATCTCGTGACCGACGCGACGGTACAGCGGGGTGAGCTCGGGCTCGAAGCCGGTCCCGTAGACGATGCAGTCGACCTCGTACTGCTTCCCGGCGACGACCGGGCCCTGCTCGGTGATCCGCTCGATCCCGGCGGGGCAGTCCACCAGCGTCACGTTGGGGTGGTTGAACGCGGAGAGGTACTCGTCGTGGAAGCACGGGCGCTTGCAGAGGTACCGGTAGTACGGCTTGAGGATCTCGGCCGTCGCCGGGTCGGCCACCAGTTCGTCGACCCGGTGGCGGTGCTCCTCCATGATCCCGTAGTCGAGCTCCTCGGCCCCGCGCACGTACTCGACGGTCGTCATGCCCTTGTGCCGTGGGGGGTGCTGGACGGCGGCGTAGTGGTGCGTCCACCCGTCGTCCACCTGGTCGGCCTCGACGGGCCGGCCCAGCATGATCGCCTGGAAGTTGTCCATCCGGGCCCGCTGCCAGCCCGGCTCGAGTCCTCGGGCGAAGTCGGGGTCGGTGGGCCGGTTCCCGCGCTCGCCGATGGCGGACGGCGTGCGCTGGAACACGTAGACGTGCTTCGCCGACTCGGCCAGCGGCGGGACGCACTGGATGCCGCTCGCCCCGGTGCCGATGAGGGCGACGACCTTGTCCGCCAGCCTGGTGAGGGGCTCGTGCGGGCCGCCGCCGGTGTAGCCGTAGTCCCACCGCGCCGTGTGGAACGAGCGCCCCGCGAAGTCCTCCATGCCCGGGATGGTGGGGAGCTTCATGAGGTTGAGGATCCCGACGGCCAGCACGTACCAACGGGCGGTGATCTCGTCGCCCCGGTCGGTACGGATGCGCCACCGGGCTGCCGCCTCGTCCCACTCGGCGCGGGTGACCCCGGTGTGGAACAGGGCGTCGGCCACCAGGTCGAAGCGGGCCGCCACCGCCTCCAGGTGGTGCAGGATCTCCTCGCCGAAGGCATAGCGCTGGGTGGGGACGTAGCCGAGCTCCTCGAGCATCGGCATGTAGATGTACGACTCGACGTCGCACATCACCCCCGGGTAGCGGTTCCAGTACCAGGTGCCCCCGATGCCGCCCGCCTGGTCCACGATGCGGATCCGCTCGATGCCGGCCTTGCGGAGGTTGGCGCCGGCCAGGACCCCGGCGATCCCCCCGCCCACGATCACGACGTCGACGTCGTCGGCCACCGGGTCGCGCTCGGTGACGGGCGTGAACGGATCGTCGCGGTAGTGGGCGAAGTGCTCGTCGGTCCGCAGGTCGCGGATGTCCGCCCGGCCCGGGACCAGCCGCTTGTCGCGCTCGGCGAGGTACTTGGCCTTGACGGCCTCTGGGTCGTAGCCCGCCGCGCCGCCACCCGCTGCCGCGCCGCCACCCGCTGCCGCGCCGTCGCCCTCTGCCGTGGGCTCCCCCGGCCGAGATGCCGTTGGATGGGATCCGGGCATGGCCCGACACTACTCAATCGGGCACGAAATGTGACAGTGGCGTCAGGCTCGCCGCCGGCCCCGACGGGCCTCGGCCGGCGCCGGCCGGCCTCAGTCGGCCTCCCAGCGAGCGAGCTGGTCGACCAGCCACCCGTTCTCCCAGAAGCTGACGTCGCCGCCGTGGTCCAGCAGGTACCGGTGCGCGCGCGCCATGAGCGCCCGGACACGCGGCTCCTCGGCGTCGGCGGCGGCCAACGCCTCGCCGAGCCGGATGGCCACCACGGCGTCGCCGCGCGTCAGCGCGGCCTCGGCCCGCTCGAGCGTCGCCTCCGTCCCCGCGGCCTCCGTCAGCTCGGCCAGCGCCGCACCCGAGGGATCGGGGTACAGCTCGGTGGTCGACTGCAGCTTGAACCACCCGACGTAGCTCTCCCACAGCGTGCGCACGGCCCACGACACCTTGCCGTAGCCCTGGCCGACGCGAAGCGCCGGGGGCAGCCGGATCCGCTCCATCAACGTCCAGACGTCGACGCCGGCGTTGAACCCCTCGAGCGCCCGGCTGTGCACGTAGTCGACCGCGCCGTGCAGTCGTTCGAGCGAGGCGTCGATCAGCTCGGCGCCGACGATCGGCTCGTGCCGGCCGGTGACGAGCACCTCGGGCTGAAGCGCGCGGACCGTGCGCACGCTCTGCAGGTACGGCTCCACGAAGCGGTACCGGTCGCCCCGGATGGTGTTGAGGTTGGGGAAGTGCGGGAAGAGCGGCCCGAAGAGATTGCTGACCAGCGCGGTGCGCCGCTCGGGCAGCCACACGATCAGGCTGTCGATCGTCTCGCCCACCGCCGCGATCAGCTCGATCCGCAGGCCGTCGACATCGAGGCCGAGCCGTTCGCCGACGGTGACGTCGGGAATCGGCGCCGACTGGCGCATGGGCACACCGGGGTTCTGCTCGGCGATGCGGCGCGCCTCGGTGCCCAGCATGTCGAACCAGATGCCGGCGGTGCGCATGCGCAGGGGGCGGATGCGGGCGTCGTCGGCCTGGCAGGCCTGGTTGTTGGCCTGGGCGACGTACGTGGTCCCCGGCTCCTTGAACAGGTCGACGCCCCCGAGGTGGTCGACGTGCCCCTGGGTGGTGACGATGTGGTGGGTCGGTCCGGGCCGGACGGCGTCGAAGACGCGCTTGTGGTGGGGGGCCTCGAATCCCATCCCGGTGTTGACGATCACCCGGCCGCCGTCGGTGAGCACGAGGTACGAGGCCGTGGTGCCCCCGGAGCGGAAGATGCCGCCGCCGATCGGATGGGCGGGGTCGTCGTAGACGGGGCGGAGGAGCTCCCGACCCGGGCGGCTGTCGATCAAACGGTCGACCTGCTCGTGGACGTTCACTGGACCTCGATTCGGACGTCGAAGCGGTCGAGGTAGTCGGAGAACCGGGACCGCACCTCGGCGGGGGTGGTGTCGAAGTGGCGGCGCAGGTCGTAGACGACCCTGCCCTCCTTCCCCCTCGGGTGGGCCTGCCGGTAGGCGGCGATCTCGGCGCGGGCGCGGTCGGTCAGCTCGATGCCCGCGCACTCGTAGACCTGCTCGAGCGTGCCAGCCTCGTCGGCCATGTACTCGTGGAACAGCACGTCGACGGTCCGGCCCGGGGGCAACAGGTGGCGGTCGCGCAGCGAGGCGTCGAGCAACCGTCCGATGCGCTCCGTCCAGTAGTCGCGGTACCACTCCGGCCTGGTCGTGCGGTAGGTGGTGCGGGCGCCGTAGCAATTCATGGTGATCGTCGACTGCACGACCGCCACGGGGTCGCGATGGGTGACCACGATCGTGGCGTCGGGGAAGGTGGCGAGCAGCGGTCCCAGCTGCTCGAGATGCTGCGGCGACTTCAACACCCATCGTTCGCGTGGGCGGCGCCACTGCAGGATCTGCAGGACCGTCTTCATGTAGGCGTAGTGCGGCGTCTGGTCGTGGGCGAGGTAGTGATCCCGCCACTTCGGCGCCCGTGCCACCCACTCCAGGTTGTAGCTGGAGAAGTCGGGGAGCTGGAGCTCGATCTCCTCGTGGACGTGGTCGGGCTCCATCGGGTGCATGGCGGCCACGAGGGGCGCCGCGGCCTGCATCGCCTGCCACGCGTCGTTGCATCGCGTCCACCGTGGATCCACGCCGTCGGCCTCGGCGGCTTCCCCGGGGTTCGGCACCGGCTCGTAGGACTCCCACAGCGGCATCGACCGGAACCGGGTGTCGGCGGCGAGCAGGTTCACCAGATGGGTGGTGCCGGAGCGGGGGAGCCCGACGACGATCACGGGCCGCTCGATCGGTGTCCGGCGGATCTCCGGGTGGCGCCGGAGCAGGTCGCGGATCAGCAACCGGTTGGCCGCGTAGCGGGTGCAGTCGCCGAACATGAGCATCCGCCCGATCCCGGAGCGCTCCTCGTCGGCGTCCATCTCGGCCAGCTGCAGGCCCAGGCGCTCGGTGAAGTCGCGGGGCCCGAAGTCGTCGAGCCCGGTGCGGGCCACGGCCGCGTCACAGACGGTGCCGACGGTCAGCGCGGTGTGCTTCGACTCTCCGTACTCGATCGCCATGCGCTGCACGTCGTCGAGGACCGGCACAGCCAGGTCGTCGATGCGGATCTCCTCGGCCACGGCCTGGCGCCCCTAGTAGGCGAGGTAGCCGCCGTCGACGGTGAGGACCGCCCCGGTGGTGAAGGCCGACGCGTCGCTGGAGAGGAACAACACGGCCGCGGCCACCTCGTCGGGCGTCCCCATGCGCCGGATGATGGCACGGCCCGTCTCGGCCTCCAGGAGCTCCGGATACGCCTTCAGGGGCGCCGTCATGGGGGTGTCGATCAGCCCGGGCGCCACCGCGTTCACCCTGGTGCCGTCGCCGGCCCAGTGCGCCGCCAGGTTCCGGGTGAGTGCGAGCAGCGCCGCCTTGGCCGCCGAGTACCCGGGCACGACGGTGGTCGACCGGAAGGCGGTCATCGACACCAGGTTGACCACGCTGGCGCCGCCGGACATGGCGCTCGCGGCCAAGGCAGGCCGGGACCGCACGGTGAGGCGCATTGCCCCCTCGACGTTGAGGCCGAGCGCGGCCGAGAAGCCGTCGGGGTCCCACTCGTCCCGGCCGTCGGGGAAGTTGGCGCCCGCATTGTTCACGAGCACGTCGAGGCGCTCCAGATCGGCGGCAAGCGCGTCGACCGATTCCCGGTCGCGCATCTCCAGCCGGTGGAAGGCGAATGCGGAGAGGTCGTTGTCGTAGTCGTCGGCGGACGCACGCGTGCCGGTCACGGCGACCGAGGCACCGGCCCGGGCGAACGCAGCGGCGACAGCGAAGCCGATGCCGCTCGTCCCCCCGGTCACCAGCACTGTCGTGCCGTCGAAATCGAAATGCAGCCGGTTCGTCACCGGCCGTCGCCCATGGTGGTCATGACCGTCGCGCGGCACTGCGTCATCGCCGGCACCATACGCGATCACCACCGGCCTCGGCTCGCTCGGGCCCTCGGCGGATCTGCGATGATCGGCTCCGGTGCCGCGCCGACGGACACCGGCACGACCCCCACCGGGAGAGGGAGGCCCGCCATGAAGGCCGACGACCTGTACCACTCGGGCATCGTCGTCGAGGACTTCGACGGCACGTTGCAGTGGTTCACCTCGGTGGCGGGATACCGGTGGTGCGACGAGATGGCGCTGGAGCAGACGGTCGAGACCCCCGAGGGCGAGCGGACCGTCCCGATCCGCTTCGCCTACTCCATGAGCGAGCCCCGGCTAGAGGTGCTGCAGGCTGTCCCAGGCACGTTGTGGATGCCGTCGACATCGGGTGTCCACCACCTCGGCTACTGGTCCGACGACGTCGATGGCGACATCGACACGCTCGTCCGCAGCGGACTGCAGGTCGAGGTGAGAGCACCCCTGCCCGACGGGTCGGCCCTGTGGGCCTACTGCATGGGGACCAGCGGGCCCCGCGTCGAGCTCGTCAGCCGCTCGATCGAGCCCATGATGGCGGAATGGTTCGCCACGGGCCGCAGCCCGCTGGCCTGACCTGGCGGTCGACGGTGTCAGACGGTCGACGGTGTCAGACGGTCGACGGTGTCAGACGAACGACAGTGTGGAGAAGCTGCCACCGAGCACGCCACGTGGATCCACGCCGATCACCTGGTCGAGCACGGTGGCGTACACCGAGCGGAAGTCCGTGGAGAACCGGAGGTTGCCGTTGTCGTCGAGCGCGGTGAGGGTCGGCGCGTCGCCGTAGAAGCCGCCCTTGACCTGGTGGCCGGCGACGAGCACGACGTTGGCCGCGCCGTGGTCGGTCCCTTCGCTGGCATTGGCGGCCACCCGCCGGCCGAATTCGGTGTGGATGAGCACCACCACCGGCCGATCGCTCGAGGCCAGCCCCGAGAGGAACGACGGCACCGCCGCGTCGAGCTCGTCGAGCAGGGCCTTCTGGGTGGCCAGCTGGTCCGCGTGCGTGTCGAAACCCCCGAGGCTCACCGCGTAGACCCTGGTGGGCACCTTGGCCTCGATCATGGCGGCGACCATGGCCAGCTGCTGGGCGAGGACGTTCCCCGCGCTCCGCCCGCCGCCGCCCTGCGCGATGGCCAGACCCCCCGCGCCGCCTTCCAGGTTCGTCGACGCCCCCGCGCCCGAGGCGCCCGCCCGGTCGAAGAGCGGGCCGAGCTCCTTGACCAGCAGGAGCAGGTCGCTGCCCGAGGCCGTGACGTCGTCCACCAGTGCCGGCGATCCCGCGGCCGCCCGCTGCATGGCGCTGAACGCCTGCTGGCCCACCGCCGTCCCCGGGAGCAGGAGCGGTGGTGGCGGGACGGCGCCCCCTTGGA
The DNA here is from genome assembly GCA_035623275.1 of Acidimicrobiales bacterium. GTDB lineage: Bacteria > Actinomycetota > Acidimicrobiia > Acidimicrobiales > UBA8190 > DASPTT01. The sequence goes on along the minus strand of DASPTT010000043.1, from coordinate 23,140 downwards.
CCTTGGCCCCGCTCAGCTCGAGCGGGAGCATCGGCCCGATGGCCAGCGCCCGCAGGGGGTCGCGTCCGGTGACGTCGAGCCACCGCCCGAGCCAGCCCGTGGGCTGCGAGCCGTCGGGGCTCGCGCTCTGCCAGATGTCCATGGAGGCGAAGTGGCTCAAGTTCGGTTGGGGATATCCCACGCCGTGCACCACCGCCAGCCGGCCCTTCTGCCACAACCCGTGGAACTGGGCCAACGACGGGTGGAGGGCGAAGCCGTCGGCCATCGGCAGCACGGTGCCCGGGTCGACGGCCAGCAGGCCGCGGGCCGACGCGTAGGCCGAGCTCTCGTAGGGGATCACCGTGTTGAGCCCGTCGTTCCCGCCGTAGAGGGTGAGGACGACGAGGACGGGGCCGTCGGCGGCCGACGCCGTGGCGTTCACCGGCAAGCCGTGCGCGGTCAGATGCTGCTCCAGCCAGTAGCCGCCGAGGCCCGCCACGGCCGCCGCCCCCGCGATGCCGCCGGCACCGGCCAGGAACCGCCGGCGGGAGAACCGGCCCGCACCCTGCGTCACCTGCTGCGTGTTGTCGGCCATGGCGCGCCTGCCCTCAATTGCTCACGTACTCGGGGGACACCAGCGCCAGCGTCACCAGCCCGGCAGGGTCGTCGGCCAGCTGGGCCAGCGCCTGAGCCGTGCTCGACGACCACGACACCGACAGAAGGGTCGCGGCCGCATCCGGGCGGTCGCCGGCGGCGGCGTCGGCCACCGAGGAGATGTCCACCACCGGCGATCGCGCCAGGCGGGCCGCCGCCTCCCAACGCGCCAACGTGGCGGCGGTCGACAGCCAGCCCTCGTTCTGTGGCCACCCGCCGACGCTGGGCGGGTCGAAGGGGACCTGGCCGAGCCCCGCCAGGGCCCCGGTGACCGGCACGGTGCCGTCGACCACCGATGCCGGCGACACGCCGAGGGCCTTCAGGGCGCCGGCGAGCCACTCCACCGGTTGCTTGACGAGGCCGCCGACGGTGGTGCTCGAGGCGAACTGGGGGTGGAGGAAGATGGCCTGCAGGAGCCGGCCCATGTCCAGGTCCGACTGGTAACCGGGCACGAGGTCGGAGACCACGGGGTCGTCGGTGGCGACCGGATAGGCGAGGAAGCTCCACATCCGGCTCACCACCCAGTGCGCCGAGGCGGCCAGGGCCGTGGCGACGGCGATCACCTCCTCCCCGGTGTCCACCCCGGACCGGCCCAGCACGGTCTGGGGCGTGGCATCGTGGTCGCCCGCGTCGAAGCCGAACCCGCCCGCGCGCGGATCGAAGCGCCAGCCGCTGAAGCAGGCTGCGGCGGCCGTCACGTCGGCCTGGCTGTAGTTGCCGATCCCCAGGGTGAAGCGCTCGAAGAGCTCGCGCGCGAAGTTCTCGTTGGGATGCGCCTTGTGGTCGGAGTTCGCGTCCAGCCAGATCAGCATGGCCGGGTCCTTGGCCACGGCCACGGTGAGGGCGCCGAAGGACCCCGCACCGGCCTGGCGGAACACCGCGTTCTGCCCGAGCATGAGGCTCGGGAACCGGACCTTTGACACCGCGGTCGGGAACTGGTTGTGCAACAGCAGCGGCAGCTTCTCGGTGAGCGGGTTGGTGGCCGCCATCATGCGGGCCACCCACCACTGGACCAGGGTCGGGAACTCCCGCCGGAGGGTGGTTTCGAGCTGTGCCCGCGCCGGGGACCCGGCGCCGAGCGATGCGAAGCTCACCGGATACGGGGTCAGGGTGGGCGGCGCCAGCGACGCGGTGCCCGGGTCGGGTGACGAGAGCCCGGCGACCCACGACACCACCGTGGCCTCGTAGCCGGCGGCCAGCGCGGCCTGCAGCTCGGCTGGCGAGGCCCCGAAGCCGGCCCGGCGGTAGAGCAACGCGACGGCGTCGGCGGCATCCACCCTCCTATCGCGCCGCAACGGGGTCACCGCCGTGTCATGCGGAGATGAGGGAATTGTTAGGGGCCGGCCGGACGACGACCGTAGGACCATCGGCCCTACGGGATGTCCGCACCGCGGCGCACGCTCGCAACAGGACACCCTCGGTGCAAGACAGAGGGGGCACGAGATGACACAGCTGCTGGAACCCCCCACGGTGACCGACGAGCGGGTGGGGCCCGTCGCCGACGGGTTCACCGGGTACGACGAGAGCCCCGGGCTCCTGGGCCTCCCGCCGACCCTGCCGGCGACCCTGCCGACGGGTTTGACGGGCGCTTATGTCCACGCCACGACCCCAGAGCCAAGGGCGGCGACCGCCGATCGCGGTCTCCTGCGCGAGGCCGCCATCCTGCTGCTGTTGCTCGCCCTGGCCGTGGCGCTCGGCGCGGTGGTCACGGCGATGGGGATCGCCTTCACCGTCTGACGCCGTCGCCCCCGCGACCGGTCCTGTTCGCCCGGCCGTTCAGTCCCGGGGGCCGTCGGTGCACACGCCCGCCCGATTCGAACACCTGTTCGGTTAGCGTCGGGGCATGGGCGCCCCCCGGGCCGCGACGATCCTCCACGCGGACCTCGACGCCTTCTACGCGTCGGTCGAGCAGCTGCTGGACCCGAGCCTGCGCGGACGGCCAATCGCGGTCGGCGGCGGGGTGGTCCTCGCCGCCTCCTACGAGGCGCGGGCCACGGGCGTGCGCTCCGGCATGCCCGGATGGCAGGCCCGCCGGCTGTGCCCCGACCTCCGCTTCGTCGGTGGGCACTTCGGCGAGTACCAGCGCCTCGGCGACGCGGTCGTCGACCTGTTCGAGGAGTTCACGCCGCTCGTCGAGCGGGTCTCGATCGACGAGGCGTTCCTCGACGTGCACGGTGCGGCCCACCTGTTCGGTGCCCCGGCGCAGATCGCCGCGGCCATCCGGCGCCGGGTGCGGGACGAGCTCGGGCTCCCGGTGTCGGTCGGCGTGGCGCGGACCAAGCACCTGGCCAAGGTCGCCTCGCAGGTGGCCAAGCCCGACGGCCTGGTCGTCGTCGACCCCGAGCACGAACGCGCCTTTCTCGACCCCCTGCCGGTGGGGCTCATCTGGGGCGTCGGCCCGGTGACACGGGCGCGCCTGGCCGAAGCCGGGATCGAGACGATCGGCCAACTGGCACGCGCCCGCAACGAGCTGCTCGAGCCCCTGCTGGGGCAGGCCGCGAGCAGCAAGCTGGGGATGCTGGCGGAGAACGTCGACCCCCGCCACGTCGTCACCGCGCGCCGCGCCTCGTCGGTGGGGGCCCAATCGGCCCTGGCACGGCAGCCGGCCTCGGCGCCCTTGATCAGGAGCACCCTCGGCTATCTCGTCGATCGGGCCGCCGGCCGGTTGCGTGCCGGGCGGCGTGCCGCCCGGACCGTCACCGTCCGGGTGCGATTCGCCGGGCTCCGCTCGGTCACGCGCTCGTCGACCTTCCCCGTGGCAGTGTCCGCCACCCTCACGCTCGCGGAGGCGGCCACCGCCCTGGCGCTCGAGGCCCTGGCCGCGCACCCCGAGGAGCGTGACGTCACCCTCGTCGGCGTGTCGCTCTCGAACCTCGTCGGCGAGCCCGGGCTCCAACTCGAGCTGCCGGGCATCGGCCTCGACGACCGGTCGCGGCCGGGGTCGCCATGGGGGTCCACCCGTTGGGGGGTGGACCGCTCCGTCGACGCCATACGCGACCGCTTCGGCCGCCACGCCATCGGCTACGCCTCGTCGTCCCTCGGCGAGGTCGACCGCGTGCCCGAGGCGTTCCGAACGCTGGCCGAGCGGCGAGACGACGGGGTCCGGTCCACCCCCTGATGGGCTCGTGCCCGGGGTACGGTCGGGTCGTGACCCAGCCCCGGTCCGAGGCCGACGAGATGGTGGAGGCCCTCGGCGTCGAGGCACCGACCTGGGGGCTGGTGGAACCCGGGGTGCTCGCGCACGTCGTCGTGGTCTCCCCGCACTTCGACGACGCCGTGCTCGGCGCCGCTCACCTCATCGGCACCTACCCGGGCACTCACGTCCTCACCGTCTTCGGCGGACGTCCCCCCGCCTACCCCGACCCACCGACCGACTGGGACGCGGCGGGGGGTTTCCGCAGCGGCGACGACGTCGTCGCCATCCGGCGCGCCGAGGACGAAGCGGCCACCGCCTCGCTGGGCGGCGTGTCGTCGTGGCTCGAATTCCCGGACCACCAGTACCTCGAACCCGGCGCACGGCCCGCGTCGGGCGAGGTGGCCGAGGCGCTGCGCAGCGCGCTCGACGCGATGGCGCCCACTGCCGTGTTCGTCCCCATGGGCATCGCCAACCCCGACCACGACACGACGCACGACGCCGCGCTCGCGGCACGCGCCCTCATGGAAGGGCAGCCGGGCGCGCCCGCCTGGTTCTGCTACGAGGACCACGGCTACAAGCACCTGCCCGGGTTGCTGGCCTGGCGGGTGGCCAGGCTCTTTCGGGCCGGGATCTGGCCGACACCCGCCGTGGTGCCCGTGGAGGTGGACATGGGCCGCAAGCGGGCGGCCATCGAGTGCTACCAGAGCCAGGTCGCCCCGCTGCGGCGCGACCACGTCCTCACCGAGCGCCTCGACGCCAACGTGCCCGAGCAGTACTGGCGCCTCGCCCCGCCCCCGCGGGGATGGGAAGCCCTGATCGAGTTCGTCTAGTCCCGGTCGCCCGGGCCCGGTCACCGCAGCATGGCGGCCAGGTCGTCGCCCAACGCCTCGGCAAGCGACACGAGGAGCTCGCCCCGGGCCCGGGGATCGGGAGCCTCCAGCAGGCGCTGGCGGTCGAAGGCGCCGAAGGGCACCGCGTCGCACAGGCGCCACAGCCCGTCCGTCCCCGACGCGTCGGATCCGGGCGCGGGCCCGACGAGGGCATGGCCCAGCTCCTCCGCCAGGGCTCGCGCGCGCGCGATGGCGGCGCCGGCCCGCCGCGCGGTGTCCGGCGCCACGGCAAGGCCCGCGTCGTGCCGGTCCCGCACCATCGCGCAGGGATAGGGGGCGTCCTCCAGCCACTGCGCCACCTCGATCCGCCCGACGCCACGGGCGAGCAGCGCCCAGCGCCCGTCCTCCAGGGGCTGGGCCGCCTCGATGCGGACCTCGGTGCCGACGTCGACGCGCTGGTCGCCGCCGCCCACCTCCGATCCGCGGGTGATGAGCACCACGCCGAACCCGCTGCCCGACGCCAGGCACTCGGCCACGAGCGCCCGGTACCTCGCCTCGAAGACGTGCAGGGGCAGGTGCCCGCCGGGGAACACCACCGTCCCGAGCGGGAACATGGGGAGCCGGCGCAGTTGCTCGGGCACCCCGCCCCGCTCACCAGTAGTCGCGCATGAGCTCGGACGCCCATGCCGGCTGTCGCAGCGCACCCCGGGGGGCGAACTCCACCATGCAGGGCTTGATGTCGAGCACGGGCGAGCCGTCCGCGGCATCCAGGCCGCGGACCTGGAGCTCGCGCCCTTCCACCGAGAGCAGCTCGCAGACGCTCGCGCCGATCCGGTTCGGGCGCATCCTCGCCCGCTGGGCCAGGATGCCCACCTTGGGCCAGGCCCGGTTGCCGCGCGGATGGCGCGACCCTCGCTCGATCGTCGCCGGGTCGACCCGGTCGAACACGTAGAGCACCTCGATGTGGGAGAAGTCCGCCAGGCCGGCCGTGGCATCGGCGCCGACGCGCTCGGGGTCGAGGACGATGCTCGACTGCACGGCGCCCCAATGTTCGTCCTCGGGCTCGGTCCGGCCCCCCACCACCGTGCCGATGGGTTCCATCACGATCTTCATCTGCGCCCCCCGGGTCGTGGCGGACGCGACCCTATGCTGCCGCGGTGGAGAAGATCGTGTACCTGCTCTGGGGTGCGGCCCAACCGGCCGAGGACGGGGGTGCGGCAGGCGACCGCCTCCGGGCCGTGCTCCTGGAGACGAGCGCGCCGAGCCTGGCCGAGGTGGGCGCGCTGGGGATCGGCGTCAACGTGCACGACAGCGCGGCCGCCGCTGTGCCGTCGCCGGTGCCCACACCGCCGGGAGAGGCGCCGCTGGCCGCCGAGGTCTCGGTGTGGGTCGACAGCTACGACCGACGTGCCCCGGTCGACGACGTCATCGGCGGGCTCGGGCTTCCATGGGCCGCGTACCTGGTGGTCGAGTCGCTCTACGAGGACTACGGCACGACGCGCCATGCACCGCCGCGGGACTGGCCCGACGGCACGCGATCGCCCGGCGTGCTCACCGTCTCGCTCATCCACCGGCCGGCGGGCCTCGACGAGCGCACATGGATCGAGCGCTGGCACGGCACCCAGTCGCCCCTCTCCGGCGCGCTCCAGCCTCGGTGCCGCTACGTGCGCAACGAAGTCGTCCGGTCGCTGACGCCGGACGCCCCCGACGTCGACGGCATCGTCGAGGAAGCGTGGCCGACGGCGGCGCACGTGGCCGACCCCATGTTGTTCTTCAACGCCGGCGGCGACGCGGCCGTGCTCAAGGCCAACGTGGCCGCCATGCTGGAAAGCGTCGCCGCCTGCCTCGACCTCGAACTGCTCCGCAACGTGACGATGAGCGAGTACCTGGTGCGCACCATCGGGCGCCCCTAGCCGCCGGTGCCCGATCCGGCGAGCTCGGCCCGACGGCGCTCCCATTCCCCGATCATCGAGGCGAAATGAGCGGGGTTGTAGATGTCCTCCTCGTACGACCATCGCCCGTCACCGGCGTACTTGAGGAGCGTCACGTTGTACGCCTGGTGGACCGAGCCGTCACCGGGATCTGCCATGCGGTTCCAGACCTGGCACACGATCCAGCCGCGGTCCTCGTCGACGATCGACCACCCGATGGGGAACTCGGGCATGGCATTGCCCGGATAGGTCGACATCGTCTCGGTGATCCAGGCGCGGATCGCCTCGCGGCCGTGCATCGTGCCGTAGAGGTGCTCCACGTACTCCGCGTCCTCCGTGAACAGGTCGGCCCACGGGTTCCAGTCCCCGCTCGCGGCAGCGGCGGTCGCCGCGGCCTGGTAGCCGGCGAACGCCCGCTCCAGCTCGCCACGCGTCCAGGTGCCCATGGGCGACAGTCTGGCAGCGGGCCGCCGGGCGTGCCGCGGCCCTCACGCCGGCCACGGCCCCGTGGCGGCCGGGCGCTCAGCGATGGCTGGTGAACGAGATCACCTGCTGGAAGGTCGGGCGGTTCTGCCAGTCCATCTGCGGCTGGCCCACGAGGCCGATGGTCTCCGACGTGATCGAATCGAACGCCGGCATGGTCTGGCCCGCAGTGGCGTTCGCGGTGGCGTTCACCCACGTGGCGGGGTCGGTGCTCCCGCCGTTGGCGGCCACCATGGCGTCGAAGGTCGCTTGCAGCGCCCCGGCGATCGCCCCGGCGCACGCGCCCGAGCCCATGCCGCCAGGGCCGCACACGGCGTCGGTCACCGCGCTGGTGAAGGGCTGGGGCACCGCGATCCCCTGCAGCTGGTCGAGCAGCTTCTGCACGTAGCCCTCCCAGCCGCCGCCGTAGGCGTCGCCCTGCTTGGCGCCCTCCTTGTTGGGTGGGTCGTAGAGCTCCATGGGGAACACGTCGTAGGCCATCGACGTGTTGTCGTAGCTGGCCACGCCGCCGGCGGCGAAGATGGGGTCGAACAAGGCGCGGGTGAGCCTCGGTTCGAGCTCGTCCATGATGGCGACGGCGGCGGCGTCCTCGTACTGCGCGTCGGCGGGCGACGCCTTGACCCGGTACGGGCCCTGCCCTGGCGAGAGCCAGGTCTGGAGCTGGGAGACCATGGCCTGGACGCCGGGGCCCAGCGTGATCCCGCTCGTCGACAGGTAATCCAGCAGCTCGGGCAGCACCTGCAGCCCGTCGAGGTCGGTCTTGGCCGCGGTCTCCATGGCCGTGACCACGTTCGACAGGTGGAGCTTGCCGCCCTTGGCCGCCAGCTGCGCCCGCAGCGCGGTGACGATGTTCACCTGTCGGTGGACCGGTCCCATGCTGTAGTCGTCGTCGGCCGCGGAGAACCCCGGTGCCGGCTTGTTGTTCCACGACACGAAGTAGCCCTGCGGGGGGTCGATCTCATGGGGATGCTGGTCGGGCGGCAGGAAGCCCTGCCACTCGGCGATGCCCGTCCCCCAGCTCGGCAGGTTGGGATCGACGTCGCCGGGCCGGACGGGGTCGAGGCCGCTCACGTAGTACGCGATGTGCTGGTCGTCCACGTAGAACCAGTTGAACGTGTAGTCGATGTCCTGGGCCGCGCGCATCCACGAGCTCGGGTCGCTGACCACCCCCGGATCGGCGAACTCGAGGAACCCGATCCCGGAATCGAGCTCGTGGTCGAACGTGCTGCGCTGGTCGACCACCGCCACCGGTCTGCCGCCGTCGGCGGTCGTCCACCCCTGGACCACCCCGTGCACCGTCAGGTAGACGTCGTGGACGATGACCGCTGGGCCACCCTGACCGCCGGGCTTGGGCACGCCCACCTCCGTGAAGACCTCGTGGGTCATCGGCAGGCACTTCCCGTCGAAGACGTACGAGGTGCCCTGCGCGCCCGGCGCGCCGCCGGCTGGGTCGCAGATCAGCTCGAGGCGCTGGTCCACGTTGTCCGTCCCCGCCGAGGTGGCCGACCAGGCGTAGTCCTCGCCACGTCCGAGCTCCACGAGCCCGGTGCCGGGGAAGCTGGCCCCTTCGGCCTGGTAGTCGGGCGCGTGGACGTCCTCCTGCATGAGGATCTGCGGTGCGAAGTACCCCACCTGGGGTCCCATGACCGCCAGCGGGTGACCGGTCGCCGAGTGGGCGGCGTCGACGACGATGGCATTGCTCATCTGGCGGGGCAGGCCGAGCAACGCGACGGCGTCGGCCAGCCCGCTGATGTTCGGCTTGGTCAGGTCGCAGTCGGGCGTGGTGTCCTCGGGCCCGCCCACGAGCGGCGCGCCCGCGTGGTCGGGCAGCGCCGTGGTCGCCGGGTCGATCGTCCCGGGGATCTCGTAGGGGAAGCTCTGGTCGGTGATGGTGGTGGGCGCGCCTGGGTCGTTCTGCTCCTTGAACTCGCCGAACGCCTGCGTGCCGGCACTCGTGCCCAGCTGCCCTTGCAGGTACTGCAGTAGCGCGGCGTTGGACACCTCACCCCCGCCGCCGCGCCCGAAGATGCCGCCGATGAGCGCGGCGATGTAGACGACGTCGCTCGTCTGCCAGGGCTGCGGGGGGCCGAGCGCGGCGGCCGCATAGTCGGCCGGGAGCTTGAGCGGGTCCGTGACGACGGCGCGGATGTAGGCGTTGATCCCGTCCACGTAGCTGCTGAGCATGGAGACCAGGCGCTGGCCCATCGGGCCCTCGGCCCCCAGCGCGGCCAGCTGGGCATCGACCTGCGCGCGCGTGTAGGGCGCGCTGAGCAGCTCGTCGTGGTCCATCTGCTCGAAGGCACACGACGGCCCGAGGAACTGCGACAGGGTGCCCTCCCCATAGTGGCGCAGGACGTCCATCATGAACAACCGGTCCTCGGCCTGTGCGTAGCCGATGCCGAAGGCGGCGGCCGCATCCGTCGCCCCGTAGACGTGGGGGATGTCATGAGCGTCGCGGTAGATGGTGACCGGCTCGGTGGTCGACGGGTGCTCGACACGCGTGACCTGGCCCGGGGGGATGCCGAAGGACTCGTCGGTGAAGTAGTCGGGCAGCTGCGAGTCGCTGAGCCCACTGGCGTCGTAGAGGAGGCTCTCGTACATCCCGAGCTGGTCCTGGCTGTCGGGCGGACGAGTCCCCTCGGCCTCGAACTGCGCCGCCTGCAGCGCGTCGACCAGCCCGTTGGCCCCGGGGGGGAGCACGGCGAAGGCGTTGCCCCCCGAGTAGTCGTTCGCCTGGTAGGTGGGCGGGGGAACGGTGGAGGTGAGGTCCACGGGCCCGGCGCCGCTCGTGGTGGCCGCCACCGTCACGGCTGCTGCCGCCAGGGAGGAGGCGAGCAGGCTCCGCACGAGCCCCCTGGCCTTGGTCATGATCTGCGCTCCGATCCGCCCCCCGGACGCTGCGCTCGCCCGAACGTTATCTCGCGCGACGAGCCGCCCCCGGCGCGGCGAGCACCGGGCGCTGTGCCTCACCGCGCGTCGAGCGCCACCGGCAGCGCGGCCTGACCGCGCACGAGGCTGCTCGTGACCAGGCTCACCTCGCGGATGTCGTGGTAGCGGGACAGGAGACGGGTCTCGGGGGGGAACGGGTGCAGCCCCGGGGTGCACCCGGCGGTCCGACTAGAAAGGCCTCATGCCCGCCCGCGTCGCAAACCTCGCCGGCCGAGCCGTGCTCGTGGAGGGCGACGCCGCCTACGACGTGGCCACGCTGAGTCAGGGTCGCCTCCCTCCGGACCCCATGGCCATGCCGGCGCGCATGGCCGAGCTCGACGAGCTGGCGGAGACCCTGGCGGACGCGGAGCCCACGGCGCCGGTGGACGCCAGGGCGCTCGGGCCGTGTGTACCCCACCCGGCAAAGGTGATCGGGATCGGCCTCAATTACCGGGGGCACGCGGCGGAGACCGGTGCGGAGATCCCGTCGTCACCGCTGGTGTTCTCCAAGTTCTCGAGCGCGCTGGCGGGGCCGGGTGCCGACATCGTGCTGCCCAGCGAGTCCACCGACTGGGAGGTGGAGCTCGTGGTGGTGATCGGGCGCGGCGGGCGCCACATCCCCGAGGAGCGGGCCCTGTCGCACGTGGCCGGCTACTGCATCGGCCAGGACGTCTCCGAGCGTGTCGTGCAGTGGTCGGGCAAGCCCCCGCAGTTCGACCTGGGCAAGTCGTACGACACCTTCGGCCCCATCGGGCCCGCGCTGGTGTCGTTGGCGGCGGTGGCCGATCCGCTCGACCTGGCCATCTCGTGCGAGTTGTCGGGCGACACGGTCCAGTCGTCGCGCACCAGCGACATGATCTTCTCGGTGCCCGAGCTCGTCGCCCATCTCTCGGGCGTGTGCACGCTGGAGCCCGGCGACGTGATCTTCACCGGGACGCCCGCTGGCGTGGGCATGGCCCGCGCGCCCGCCCGGTTCCTGGCACCGGGCGACGAGGTCGTGTCGCGCATCGAAGGGCTCGGCGAGATGCGCAACCGCTGTGTCGCCGCGCCGGCGCCGGCCTGATCCCCGGGGCCGCGGCAGCCGGCGCCGGCCTGACCGGGCCCGTCAGTGGATGGAGAAGACGGCGGCGACGAGCAGCCCGAGCACCAGCAGCGACCCGGCGCGGCGGGTGTGCACGAACGCCACCGCGGCGAACCACAGCGGCCACACCGGGAAGCCCTCGGGTGGCACCTCCGGCCGTGGCGAGCGGAACGCGCCCCAGACGCGCACCAGCACCGGGACCGCCCCCACCACGAGCGCCGCCGGCCAGGGCAGGGCCCGCAGCGCGATGCACAGCGCGACCACCGCGTAGAAGGCCGCCATCAGCCCGATGGTCGCGGTGCGCGCCCGGCGCTCGCCGAGGATCACCGGCAGGGTGTGGATCCCCAGCGGCTCGTCGTACGGGGCCTTGTCGATGTGCTTGCCCATGAGCACGGCGGTGCACAGGAGGCCGTAGGGGACCGACGCCAACCAGATCTGCCACGGCAGGTGCCCCACCCCGGCGTAGTACGTCCCGCACACCATGAGCGGGCCCCACACGACGAACACGTCGGGCTCGCCCAGCCCGTGCTTCTTCAGCCGGAGCGGCGGCGCGGTGTAGGCGACGCTCAACAGGAACCCCGACAGCGCGAAGGCCACCACCGGCCAGCCCCGGAAGACGGCCAGGGTGACCAGGATGGCGAGGTCGGCGACGTTGACGACCAGCGCGGCGGTGGCCAGCCCGCGTCGGGAGATCATCCCCGAGAGCACCGGGTGCGGGGCGTACAGCGCGCGGGGATACGACGCGGTGTCGGCGCCGACCTCCACGTCGAAGAGGTCGTTCATCAGATTGTTGGCCACGTGCGCGAGCACCAGGCCGACGAGGGCGAGAACGAGCAGACCCGGTCGCAGTCCCGGCCGGTGTACCGCCAGCAGCGCGGCCACCAGCCCCGACACCAGCGTCATGGGCAGGACCGCGGCGCGCGTCAGCACGAGCCAGCGCGCCACGACGTCGGTCGGCCGCCCGGTCGGCGGGTTGGTGGTGCGCAGCACCTCGACCCAGGCGGCCAGCCGGCCCTGCGTGACGGCGCCCGCCGGGGACGAGCCCGCCGGGGACGAGCCCGCCGGGGACGACACGGTGTCGCTCACGGCCCGCATCGTAGGCCCGCTCCGGCTCGGGTTCACCTGTCGTGCACCGATTCGTCACCTCCTGGTCGCTTGGGACGGTGCCCCGCCACGGACAGTCACCCCCTGTTCACCGCCGACGCGGTGCGCCCGTGATTGGGATCTGGCGCGGGCGTTTCCACTCCGAAGCGGGCCGGAGCCCCGGCGCGCCCTGAAGGGCAGGAGGACGCCGACATGGCGAAGCGACTGACGCGACGTGGGTTCCTCAAGGCGGGCGCGGCCGCCGTGGGAGCCGGCGTGGTCGGCTCGACGATCACCCCCGACCAGGCCCGGCTGATCGACGCTGCATTGGCGGCCACGTCGGACGGGTCGCTGTCCGACGTCCGGCACGTGGTGATCCTGATGCAGGAGAACCGGTCGTTCGACCACTACTTCGGGACGATGCCCGGCGTGCGCGGCTTCCTCGACACCTCCGCGTACGGCTCGTTCGCCGGTGGCCCCACCACCGTCCCGCCCGACCCGATGTCCGGTGCGCCGGGGGTCCTGCGCCAGAGCACCGTCGACCCGAGCACGGGCCAACCCCTGTTCACCGTGGCGGGCCAGCCCTACATCGACCCGTTCGAGTTGCTGAGCAAGCCGCCGACCGTCGACGGGCAGACGACCAACGACATCACGCACGACTGGGGCCCCCAGCACCTGTCGTGGAACGACGGCGCCATGGACCAGTTCGCCGTCCAGCACCTCCTCAACGACCCCGACGCCAAGCTCCAGGTCGGCAACGTCCGCGGCGTGCCGGTGCTCGAGCCCACGAACGTCCCCATCGGGCCGCTCACCATGGGGTATCTGCGCCAATCCGACCAGCTCGCGTTCTACCGCGCCCTGGCCGACGCCTTCACCATCTGCGACGGCTACTTCTGCTCGGTGCTCGGGCCCACCGATCCGAACCGGCTCATGTGGATGTCGGGCAGCATCGGCGTCCACTCGGCGGATGCCGGCGGGCAGGTGCTCACCACGTACGTCCAGACGCGGCCGGAGTTGTTCGGCACCCTGGACTGGCCCACCATGCCCGAGGTGCTGACGGAGCACGGGGTGAGCTGGAAGGTGTACCAGGACCCGACCGGCAACGCGTTGTTCAACGTGCTCGACTACTTCAAGAACTACATCGACCCCTTGGCCAAGGGATACAGCGGGACGCTGGTGGCCAACGGCCTCACGCCGGTCTTCCCCGCCGAGTTCGCCGCCGACGTGGTCGCGGGCACGCTGCCCAAGGTGTCGTGGATCCTTCCGCCCCTGCCCAACTGCGAGCACCCCGCCACCCCGCCCGAGTACGGCGAGTGGCTGGTGGCCCAGATCCTCCAGACCTTGCTCCTCAACAAGGACGTCTGGGCGCACACGGTGTTCCTCGTCGTCTACGACGAGAACGGGGGGTGGTTCGACCACGTGGCGCCGCCCACCCCCGGGCCCAGCGTCACCTCGCTGACGGACCTCCCTCCCGGGGCGGGTGCGGGCGGCCAGTTCGACGGCGAGTACCTGACCACGGCGTCGCCCTCCAACGCCGCGGGCGGGCCCCCGGCGGACTGGGGCGGCATCCTCGGCCCGGTCGGCTTGGGATTCCGCGTGCCCGCCCTGGTCATCTCCCCGTTCAGCGCCGGCGGCTGGGTGTGCTCCGACACCTTCGACCACATCTCGACCCTCAAGCTCATCGAATCGCTCTTCCTGCCGCCGGGCACCATCGAAGGTGACGGCGGGCTCCACGTGTCGCCCTGGCGCTACTCGGCGGTGGGCGACCTGACCAGCGCGCTCCCCAACCTGGCGTCACCGGTGACCCCGGTCCCCCAGCTCCCGGCCACCTCCCTGCTGTTCCCCGACGTCGCGGAGCAGGCGGTGATCAACGCGCTGGCCGGGACGGTCGACGACGGGGTGGCGTATCCTCCGCCCACGGCGAACGCCGGGATCCCCTCGGCCGACCCCGACAGCATCACCAGGAGGCCCACACCGACCTGAGGGCCTGAGGAGGAGCCATGGGCGTGTCGACACCGTTGAGCGGCCGGACGGCGGTGGTCACCGGAGCCTCGAGCGGCATCGGGCGCGCCATCGCCGAGACGCTGGGGGCGGCCGGCGCGCAGGTGGTGCTCGGGGGGCGCAGCGCCCAGGCCATGGACGAGTCGGTGGCCCGCATCGCCGATGCCGGTTCGAAGGCCGAGGCGCACGTGCTCGACGTGCGCGACCCTGCCCAGGTCCACGCATTGGTCGACGCCGCGCTCTCCTCCACCGGCCGGCTCGACGTCATGGTCAACAACGCCGGTGTGAGCTACCCCGAGCCCATCGCGCGGGCCGACCCCGAGCACTGGCGGATCATGCTGGAGACCAACGTGCTCGGGCTGCTGGCGGGATGCCAGGCGGCCATCCGGGCCATGCGCGCCTGTGGGGCGAGCGGCCACATCGTCAACATCTCCTCGGTGGCCGCGCAACGCCCGGACTCCGGCGTCTACGGCGCCACCAAGCACGCGGTCAACTGCATCACCGGGACGCTGCGCCAGGAGCTGATGGACGACCCCATCCAGGTGACGAGCGTGATGCCGGGGGCAGTGGCCACCAGCTTCGCCCGCAACTTCGACCCGGCCATGCTCCGGGGGCTCGCCTCGGTGGGCGGCGCGGCGGAGGACGCGGTGAGCGAGATCGTCCAGGGCGAGCGGATACCCGACGCCGTCCTCGACGGCGCGCGCAGCGCGATGCCGGAGCACCTCTGCGCGCCCGAGGACATCGCCGACGCCGTGCTGTGGGTGGTCACCCGCCCGGCCACGGTGCACGTGCCGGAGGTCGTCGTCCGCCCAAACCGCGACATCATGTGAGAGGAGGACCGATGGGGTACCACCACGTGGCCTTCGCCACCCGCGACCTCGACGCCACCCACCGCTTCTACACCGAGGCCATGGAGTTCCGGCTGGTGAAGGCGAACGTCGCCCCCACCGGCGCGCCGGGCGGGGGATGGGCGAAGCATCTCTTCTACGACACCGGCGACGGCACGCTGCTCGCCTTCTGGGACCTCCACGACGAGACCATCCCGCCCGACTTCGACCCGGCCCTCTCCACCGGCCTGGGGCTCCCCGACTGGGTCAACCACATCGCCTTCGACGCGCCGAGCCTGGAGGACCTCGCGGCGCGCTGCCGGCGCTGGCAGGAATTCGGGATCACCGTGGCCGAGCTCGACCACGGCTGGTGCCGGTCCATCTACGCCACCGACCCCAACGGCGTCCTGGTCGAGTTCTGCTGCACGACCGAGCCGATGTCGGAGGGGGATGCCGTGCAGGCGGAGCTGGCGCGGGTGACACCGCACCCGCCGCTGGAGTCCCTCCCCAAGATCACCGCCCACCCGGCGCTGGCCCGCGACGGCGCGAGCTGAGCCCGGAGCCGGGCCTCCCGGCACGGTGCGGCACAGTCGCCGGGCGCGAACCCCCGGTCCGGCGAACGGACCGAGCAAACCGTCAGGAGTGGCGCCAGGTGTCGGTGAAGGACGACCCAGCTCCGCCGAGCGCACCCGGTTGGGCCCGGACCGATCCGTTGCCGGTCATGGTGACGTCGTGCGGGCCGCCGTCGGTGGTGAAGGCCGCGATCGGCAGCATCGCCCCGCCGGTGGCCGCCTGCGCACTGGTGAAGGTGATCGACCCGAAGTCGGCCAGCTTGGCCAGGTGGCAGAAGATCAGGGTGCAGATCTCCGGCGACTCCGCCACCCACTCGGCCGAGGAGTTGGCGTGCGTCCCCGTCTGCGTGGTGCTGAAGGTCCACCCCTCGGAGCTGTGGAGCGTCAGGGCGTAGGCCGTCCCGTTCCGGCTCACCGAGGCGCTCAGGGTGTCACCCGGCCGCACCTGGTCGCCCGTCGTGGAGAGGCTCACCGAGTTGGCCGGGTACATCTCCCACCATGCGTAGTAGGTCGGCCGGCCGCCCGAGCAGTCGGAGTCGGTGCCGAGTTGCTCGACCGATCCCGAGCTGTATCCGTCGATGCCGACCCAGAACGCGGCGTAGGCCGGCGTGGTCCCGCTGCAGGTGGCGGTGGGCTGCGTCCAGCTCACCGACGCGCTCGTGAACTGCGTCGTGGCCTCGACCGCGTAGCCCGACCAGTTCGACGACGTGACGTCGTCGTTGCGCACCGAGCCGATGCCGTCGAGCGGGCGGTGGAAGACCGACGTCAGCTCCGGCGCCATGCCCGCACCCGACCCGCCGCCGGCCGAGAGCGCCACGGCGACCCCGGGAACCACACCAGCAAGTGCGCCGAGGAGCGCGATGACCGTGCGTCGCATGATCCGTTGACCTCCGGCTTCCGAGTTCCTGCGTCGACGTCGCCCCCCGGCAAGCCGGACCGCCACCGGCCGGTCAGACCATAGCGCCGACGGCACCCCGACGGCCCAACGCCCACCCGACCCACCGGTCCCGGCAGCCGCCGCTCACACGAGGAGCCGGAACGCGGGCGTCCCCGGGGCCACGCGCTGGGCCTCCAGGCCCGAGGCCTCGATGCGCGCCAGCAGCGGCTGGAGGTCGTCCCGCTCGGCCAGCTCGATCCCGACCAGCGCAGGCCCGTACTCCCGGCTGGTCTTCTTGATGTACTCGAAGAGCACGATGTCGTCGGTAGGCCCGAGGCACTCGTCCACGAAGGCGCGCAGCGCACCCGGCCGTTGCGGGAACGAGACGATGAAGTAGTGCTTGAGGCCCTCGTAGACGAGGCTGCGCTCGATGATCTCGTCGTAGCGGGCCACGTCGTTGTTCCCGCCGCTCAGGATGCACACGACGGTCCGGCCGGCCAGGCGCGGCGAGAACTGGTCCAGCGCGGCGAGGGCGAGCGCACCGGCCGGCTCGGCCACGATCCCCTCGACCTGGTACAGGTCGAGCTGTTCGGTGCAGACGCGGCCCTCGTCCACGAGGACGATCGAGTCGACCAGGTCCCGCACGATGGCGAAGGTGAGCCGGCCCGGCGTGCCCACCACTGCGCCGTCCACGAAGGCGTCGGTGGGCTCCACCGTCATCGGATGCCCGGCCTCGAGCGAGCGGACCATGGCCGGCGCTCCCGCGGGTTGGGCCCCGAGGACGGTGGTGGGGGCACCCAGGCCGTGGAGACCGACGGCGATCCCGGCGATCAGCCCGCCGCCGCCCACCGGCGCCACCAGCACGTCCGGGGCACCGCCGAGCTCCTCCACCACCTCCAGGGCGATGGTCCCCTGGCCGGCGATCGTCTCGGGGTGGTCGAAGGTGGGGACCACCGTCGCCCCGCTCTCCGTGGCGTAGGCGGCGGCCGCCGCGTTCGCCTCGTCGAAGGTGTCGCCCTCGAAGCGCAGGTCGACCAGCTCGCCGGCCAGGGCCCGGATGCGGGCCACCTTCTGGCGCGGTGTGCGCCGCGGCAGGAAGACGACACCGCGCACGCCCAGGTGCCGGCAGCTCCAGGCGACGCCCTGGGCGTGGTTGCCCGCGCTGGCACACACCACCCCGGCGCCGAGGGCATCGGGCCCGAGCGACGCGATGAAATTGAAGGCGCCGCGGATCTTGTAGGAGCGGACCACCTGCAGGTCCTCGCGCTTGACGAGCACCCGGGCCCCGACGCGCTCGGAGAGCCGCTCGTTCACCTGAAGCGGCGTGCGCACGCCCACGGGCGCCAGGCGCGCCTGGGCGGCCCGGACGTCGTCGATGCCGACCTGGTCCGACCAGTCCTCGGCGCGTGACACCGCACCCATGCGCACCACCTTACGGCTCGGCCGGCGTCCCGCTCGGACGTGACGCGTCAGCCGAGCGCGTCGACCAGCAAGGGCACGACCTCGTGCCAGTCGGCCACGATCCCGATGTCGCAACACCCGAAGACGACGGCGTCGGGATCGCTGTTCACGGCGAGGACGACACCCGCACCGCGCACGCCCACCATGTGGTTGAACTTGCCGGAGAGCCCGACCGCCACGTAGAGCGCGGGGGCGACGCTGTGGCCCGTGATGCCGACCTGGCGCCCCCGGGGCATCCATCCCTTGTCCGTCACCTTGCGCGACGCGGCGAGCTCGGCGCCGAGCACCTTGCACAGGCGCTCGATGGCGTCGTACTCCTCGGGGTCCACCCCCTGCCCCACCGCCACCACCGCCGACGCGGCCAGCAGGGCACCGACCTCGTCCTCGTGGGTGTGGTCGACCACCGTGACCCGCCCCCGCGTGCGGCCCTCGAGCGCGGCGACCTCCGGTGCGGCACCGGCCGGGCGCGGGGCCCGCAGGGGCAGCACGCCGGGGCGGACCGTGGCCATCTGCACCGCCGAGGTGGCGGTGACGGCGGCCACCGACGAGCCCCCGAAGGCCGGCTTCCAGCAGACGAGGCGGCCGTCCTCCACACCGAGGCCCACGGCGTCGCCGGTCAGCCCCGCGCCGAGCGCCGCCGCCACGCGACCGGCCACCTCGCGTCCCCAGAGCGTGCCCGGCAGGAGCACGGCCCAAGGCGAGTGCCCCCCGCACCAGGCGCGGAGCGCCTCGGCGACGTCCTCCTCGACCGCCGTCCCGGACAGGGCCACCACCCGGTCCGCGCCCCAGGTGCCGAGCTCCGTCGCGTCGAACCCGCCGACCGCGATCGCCACCACCGCCGCGGACACCGGCGCGGCGACGTGGACCGCCTCCCCCAGCAGCTCCCGCGTGGTGCGGTCGCGGCCGGGCTCGGCCACCACGGCCACCACGGGCGCCTCCTCGCCGGGCTGCACCGGGGGCGGCACCGCGTCGGTGTCGGGCTCTGGCCCCTCCAGCCCGGGCACGCCGCCCACGGCGCCGAGCTCGCGCAGGCGCTCGACCGCCCGGCCGACCTGCTCGACGGGCGAGCCCGCCAGCACCTCCCTGCGCCGCACGACCTCGAGCACGCGGACCGGTCCCACCACCGTGGCGCTGGCTGCCGCGCCCCACGGCCCCGCACCCAGATCGGCGGCGGCGAGCCGGCGGATGCGATCGCCCGGCACGGCGGCGCGCCCGTCGGGCGGCACCTTGCACGGATCGGTCAACCGCTCCGCCGTGGACAGGACGGCGGGCAGCGGGAGACGCAGCGAGCGCCACCCGTCGTCCGTCTCGCAGCGTGCTGCCACCACCCCGGCCTCGATCTCCAGCGCCCGCACGCTGGCGGCGAAGGGGAGGCCGAGCAGCTCGGCGAGCTCGGGGCCCACCTGGCCGGTGTCCGCGTCGATGGAGTTGCGCCCCACCAGCACGAGGTCGAAGGGTGCCTCACGCCCGAGGACGCCCAACGCGCCGGCCAGCGCCCGGGCGGTGGCCAAGGTGTCCGACCCGGCGAAGGCGGGGTCGGACACGAGCACGCCCTCGTCCGCCCCCCAGGCGACCGCCTCTCGGAGCACGTCCTCGGCCGAGGGCGGGCCCAAGGTCACCACGACGCACGACCCGCCCGACGCCCGGGCCAGCTCGACCCCCTCGGCGACCGCCCGGCGGCAATAGGCGTTCATCTCCAGGTCCACGCCCTGGCGGCGGAGCCGGCCGTCGACGAGCGCCATCTCCTCCACCACGGGCACCTGCTTGACCAGCACCGCAATCCTCACCGGGCGCCCCCTCCAGGACGGGTCGTGCGAAAGGCCCCACGAGCGGAAGCCTGACGCTCGCGTCGGGCGGCCCAGCGTACCGAGCACGCCGGGTGCCACTCGATAGGGTGCCGCCATGGACGGCGCGCGGAGGAGGCCCGCCGGCGCGCGGGCGCTGGTCACCGGGGCGGGGTCGGGGATCGGCCGGGCCGTGTGCGCGGGTCTGGCCGGGGCAGGTGCCCGGGTCGCGGCGCTCGACGTCGACGGCGAGACGGCGGCGGCGACCGCCGCACTGGTCGACGGCATCGCGCTGGGCGCGGACGTGACCGACCCCGACGCCGTCGGCCGGGCCTTCACGGACGCGGCCGAGCGGCTCGGCGGCCTCGACATCGTCGTCAACAACGCCGGTGTCGGCGACCTGGCGCGGCTCGACCGCTACGACGACCGCCGCTGGGACCGCGTCGTCGACGTCAGCATGCGGGGCACCTTCAACGGCATCCGCGCCGGGGTCCCCCTGCTCGAGGCGGCGGGGGGCGGTGCCATCGTCAACATCGCCTCCATGAGCGGACATCGCCCCACGCGCGGCGAGGCGCCCTACGCGGCGGCCAAGGCCGCTGTCCTCGCCCTGACCAAGTCGGCCGCCTTGGAGTACGGGCCGGCCATCCGCGTCAACAGCGTGTCGCCCGGGATCGTCGAGACGACCCTGACCGCGCCGATCCTCGCCGACGCCGCGGCCCGCGCCGGCATGGAATCGCGCACGCCGCTGCGGCGCATCGGGACCCCCGAGGACGTCGCCGGGGTGGTCGTGTTCCTGTGCTCGCCCGCCGCCGCCTACGTCACGGGCGCGGACATCGCCGTCGACGGCGGGGCGTTCCTCCTCAGCGCCCAGGTGGACGACGTCCTCCAGGGGTTCCTCGACCAGCCCGGCCGGCGGTAGCCGGCCCGGCCGGCGGTAGCCAGCCCGGCCGGCGTCACCTGGCGTCAGCCGGCGCCACCCGGCGCGATCCCGAGGCGCTCGGCCACCTCCGAGAGCTCGTCGCAGGCCTCCGGCAACGTCTTCTTGCCGCTGTGCAGGGTGACGCGAACCGCGCCCTTGGCGGCCAGGGAGGCCACGACCTCGGGCGTCACGGTGGCGCACACCGCCCCCAGGGTGAGCTCGACGCCATCCGGGTCCCGTCCCGCCGCCGCGGTCTCCCGGCGCAGGGCGGCGATGGCGGCGTCGAGCGCTTCTCCCTCCAGGCCCAGCGGCGCCCACCCGTCGCCCCGGCGCGCGGCCCGGCGGACGGAGGCGGGACTGTGCCCGCCGATGTCGATGGGGATGCCGCCCGCCCGGGCCGGCTTGGGGAAGCTGTGCGCTGCCTCGAAGGCGAAGAACTCGCCGTGGTGCGATGCCCCCTGGGGCCCGCTGTCGGCCCACAGGATGCGCAGCACATCGATCGACTCGTCGGTCCGCCGGCCCCGGGTGGTGAAGTCGGTCCCACACGCCTCGAGCTCCTCGCGCAGCCAGCCGAGGCCGATGCACAGCCGCAGCCGGCCCTTCGACAGGCGGTCCAGCGTCGCCAGGCGCTTGGCCAGCGGCACGGGGTGGTGCGCGGGCAGCACGAGCAGGCCGGTGGCGAGCCCGATGGTGGTGGTGGCGCCGGCCACGAAGGCGAGCAGGTCGAGGGGGTCGGGGATGGGACAGTCGTCGGGCAGCGGCATGCGTCCCGAGGCCGTGTACGGGTAGCGGCTCGTGTAGCCGCCGATCACCAGCGGATGCTCGACGGCCACGATCGATTCGAACCCCAGTGCCTCGGCGTGACGGGCGAACCCGACCATGAAGTCGGGGTCCTGGCACACCCCGCCGCGCACATAGGGCATGACCGTGTACCGCATCAGGCTCGGCCCCCGGTACCCACGGCCCGGTCGTCGCGCCAGTCCCACTCGAAGCGGCGTTCGGCGAAACGCCATTCCCCCCCGTCGCGGTCGTAGGTGTCGTGGTAGTGGATGCCCATGACCAACAGCCGCGCCGCGCCGTCGCGCTCGTAGAGGTGGTGGGCGACGCACGTGGTCACGCCCGTGACCGGATCACCGTCACGGAGGACCTGGCCGCCGACCAGGTGGGTCAGCGTCCGGTAGCGGGCCAGGTTCCCCATGGCCTCCAGGACCTCGTCCCTTCCCGTCCGTGTGGGCAACAGGGTGCCGGACGAGGTGGGGTCGGGGACCACCATGCGCCCCTGGGGCATGAACAGGGCCGCCACGGCGGGCCCGTCCTTCCGGTCCACGGCCTCGGCGTAGGCATCGACCAGCGCCCGCAAGGCCAGACGGTCCTCGATCGTGAGCACCACCGTTCCCCCGTTCCCCGACGTCGATCACCGGACGTGGCCATTTTCACCACGGATCCGGGCGCAAGGCCAGTTTGGGACCCAACGGCGGATCGCACCGGGACCTTTCGCCCTTCAGTCCGGGGCGCCGAAGGTCGATGCTCTAGAAGACCACGAGGAGGTGGTGACGATGACCCTGGGCGAGCGCTGCGACGAGATCATGCGGCTGATCGACGAGACCCTGACGGACGTCGCCGCCGACTCCGCCTCCGGCCCCTACGCCGCGGCATCCCTCTCCTCGCGCCTGCGGAGCGCGGCCCGGACGGCCGCCGCCGCCCGGCCCGAGCGTCGTCCCGCCGCCTGACGCCCTGCGTCAGCGGCGCACGTCGTCGACGATCGCGCCGTCCCGCAGCTTCAGGTGCCGGCTCGCGTGCTGCGCGACCTCGGGGTCGTGCGTGGCCACGATCACGGTCACGCCGTCTCGCTGTTGGAGCTCGACGAGCAGCGACATGACCTCGCCCGCGCTCTCCGAGTCGAGGTTCCCGGTGGGCTCGTCGGCCACGATGACCTCGGGCTGATTGGCCAGCGCGCGGGCGATGGCGACCCGCTGCTGCTCGCCGCCCGACAGCCGGCTCGGCAGATGGTCCAGGCGGTGCCCGAGACCCACGCGTGTGAGCAGGTCGCTCGCACGCGCCTCGCGCTCCTCTTTGCTCGGGTGGTGGGGCGCCATTGCCAGCGCCACGTTCTCGGCGGCGCTGAGCGTCGGGATCAGGTTGAACTGCTGGAAGACGAAGCCGATGCGCTTCGAGCGGATGTCGGTGAGGACGCTGTCGCCGGCCGAGGTCAGCTCACGCCCGTCCATCTGGATCGTCCCCGCCGTCGGCGAGTCGAGGGCGCCGAGCAGCTGCAACAGGGTGCTCTTGCCCGATCCGCTCGGCCCTTCCAGGCAGATGAACTCGCCGCTGCGGATCTCGAGGCTCACCCCCCGCAAGGCGGCCACCGCGGCCGCGCCCTTGAGGTAGATGCGCTCGACACCCTGCAGCTCGTAGAGCGGTGGCGCCTCTGCCGTGACCGGCGCCCTGGTCTCGTCCATGCTCTCTCCCTCTGTCGCTGCGCCCTCGGGCGCGGTCACGTCGCCGGAACCGGGGGTCGTCGTCATCCGAGGTCCCGCAGGGCCGAAGCCGGCGCGAGCCGCGCCGCTCGCCAGGCGCCGGCGATACCGGCAACC
>DASPTT010000042.1:0-3426 GCA_035623275.1 Acidimicrobiales bacterium | reverse complement strand
GCGCTGGTGACGCTGAAGGCGCTGGCCGCCGCGGTGCCGAAGAGCACCTGGGTGGCCCCGCCGAACCCGGTGCCGGTGATGGTGACGGCCGTGCCCCCCGCACTCGGGCCCGAGGCGGGCGAGAGCCCCGTGACCGTGGGCGCGGCGTCGTAGGTGAAGCGGTCGGCCGAGGAGGTGGCCGAGGTCCCCCCGGGCGTGGTGACGGTGACGTCGACGCTCCCGGCGCTGCCCGGCGGGGCGGTGGCGGTGATCGAGGTGGCGCTGGTGACGCTGAAGGCGCTGGCCGCCGCGGTGCCGAAGAGCACCTGGGTGGCCCCGCCGAACCCGGTGCCGGTGATGGTGACGGCCGTGCCCCCCGCACTCGGGCCCGAGGCGGGCGAGAGCGAGGACACCGTCGGGGCCGGCGTCGTGGCCGATCCGGGCGCGTAGGCCTCGACCGAGTAGACCGACGCCTGTTGGGGGAAGGATGACGACCAGTACCAGGGGGCCAGGCCGCCGGCTTCACTGCCGAAGTCCGACGCCCCCACGGCGATGCGCACCCCGCTGGCCGTCGCCGTGGGGAAGGAGAAGGCCGCCATGCGCTGTTGGAGCTGATCGCTCTGGGTCGCCACGGTTGTCCAGGTCCCGCCCTCGTCGAGCTGGACCTGGTAGTTGCGGAGCCCCGCCAGGACGCTGCCGAGCGACGTGGTGGAGACGACCACCCGGTCCACGCTCTGGGGGGCGGGGAAGTTGACCGTCACCGACGGCGTGGCGTCCCCGCCGGCCGCGCTCCATCCGCCGTAGTTCGCCCCTTCGTCGTTGCTGGCGTCGGGCACGCTCGTCCCGTTGGACGTGCTGGTGCGCACGACGAGCGACGCCGCCGACGCGTTCGACGACGCCGTGGTCGTCACCCCCGAGGCGGTGGCCAGGTCCGGGCCGAAGGGCTCGGGCGCCGACACGGTCACGGCGTCGCCGGCGGGAACGGTGAGGTATTGCGGTGCCCCCGAGAGCGTGACGGGCGTCTGGACCCCGGCGCTCACGCTGAGGGTGCCGGACTGGCCTAGGACACCGGTGACGGGGATCGCCGCCGTCCCCGACCCCTGGGACAGGGTGAGCTGGGCGGGGACGGTCAGGTCGTCGCTCCAGAGGGCTTCCACGTCGTTGGAGGTCCCCGGGGCGGACCCGAAGAGCATGCCGTAGGTGTGGGGGATCCCCGTGGTCACCGGCCCGAGGTAGGGGCGCTGGCCCAGCACGTTGGCGGCGGTGGCCAGCGCGATGCCCGCAGGCTTGATGAAGTCGTCCCCGTAGGTCAGCTCGACGAGCGAGTACGAGGGTTGGCCGCCCATGGACTGGCCCTCTTCGGTGTAGTAGTCCCAGTTGGTGATGCCGAAGGACTTGTTCCACATCCAGGCCCGTGCCGCGAAGTTCCCCACGTCCCAGAACGTGGCGAAGCCGTCGGACCACCAGCCCTGCTCGGTGTCCCAGATGGGCATCGCCCCCGCCCCGTTGGCCGCCATGAGCGACTTGAGCGACGCGAAGAAGGCGGGCACCCCCTGCTCCTCGTAGGACGCGTCGTAGCCGGTGTAGGGGTGGGTGGAGACGATGTTCATGTCCGAGAACCCGCCGGCGGCGGCGATGGACTGCCAGTAAGGGAGATCGGTCCCACAGACGGTGCCCCCCAGCACCTGGTCGGCCCGCCCGGTGGTCGCGTTGGCCTGCTGGACGCCATCCCAGAAGGGGACGAGGATGTTGGCGACGTAGCTGGTCGCGCCCGGCGACCAGGTGTTGTTGGGCTCGTTCCACGCCTCGAAGTCGCTGAGGTCGGGTGCGCTCGTGGCGAAATGCTCGACGATGGCGGTGACGTCTTGCTGCCAGAGGTTGTTGGCGTTGTTGGCGCCGTAGCCGTTGGCCATGTCGTAGTTGACGATGGCGTTCTCCACCGGCTGGCCTTGGCCCACCTGGACCTCGAAGGTCACCCCCAGTTGGGAGGCGAGGACCGACGCCTGCTGATAGTCCGAGTCGTAGGCGCCGTAGGTGAGCGCCCCCGGCCCGCAGGTGGCGATGGTCACCGAGGCGCTGTTGCAGTTGGGCAGGAGGGTGGCCATGGCCAGCTGCGTGCGATACGAGCCCGTCCCCAGTTCCGAGGCGAGCACCACGCCCCGCTCGGGGAAGGGCCCATAGCTCGTGGTCTCGTAGGCCATGATCGAATGGAGGTCGATGGTGTCGCCGGCCATCCCCACGGAGTACTCCAGACACGTCGTGCCCTGCACCGCGCCGGTGCTGCTGTTCTGCAGATCGGCGTTGACGACATAGACGCCCGCGCCCGTGTCGGCAGACGGGATGGGCAGGGGGAGCGACAGACCCCCGCCGGAGACCGTCGTCGCCTGCGACAACGACACCGTGGTCGGCGCCGGCCAGCTGTTGGCCACGGCCTGGGTGCTGCTGGCAATGGAGTAGGCGAGCGAGAGCTGGGGGGCCTGGGCGGCCCACGCAGCGGTGAAGGTGGCCGAGACCTGCGGGGTGGTGCCCGGGGCGAAGTAGTTGCCCGGCTCGGGCGTCGAGAGCCCCGCCCCCGTCCCGAGGGTGTTGGAGTAGGTGGTCTCCCCCCCGGCGTCGACAAAGGGGTTGCCCATGGGGGCCGAGCCCGAGCCATAGGTGATGGACGAGGAATTGGTGATCCCGCAGAGGGTCGTGGCGGGCGCCGTGGGCTGCGATGCACCCGCTGGTCGGTTGACGGCGGTCCACATGATGATGGTGAATGCGACGGACATCGCCAACACGACACCCGCAGCGACCCTTCCGATGCGCGAACGGCGAATCGATCGCTTGCGCGCCCCAGAGGACGATCCGGACCGCTTCTGCCACTCCAGACGGGTGCGATGAGACCAGTGACGGAACCGGTCAAGACTGCCTGGAAGCACGAGGTCCGATCGTAGGAGTTGGAGGTGGGCCCGGCCAAACCCGCATTTCGGCGAGGATTCTCGTCGTCTACAGCTGCGGGTCGTCGGGGTCGGGGGACCCAGGAATCCTCCAGATCCATGTACTTCGCGATACCAAGGATCCGACTTCGCCGGTTACGCATTACGCCACTTGTGCCTAGCGGGCAAGGGTCCGACGCGCCGACGCTCTGGGCTGGACCTGTGGATCGAGGTTTGGATCGACCTACGGCGAGTCGTGATGGTCGGGCGTGCCTCGGAGGGGCCGGGCACCGACTCCTCGTCCAGAGTGTCCCTTACCGATCAATAGGAGCATCAATGCCGGTGGCATCGACTCTAATCGACGCCCACGTTCACGATGCGCTGTCCTTGTGCGTTGGTAGATCACCCTTGGGGACGACAACGGCCCCGACCGCTCAGCGCACTCAATGGGGGTGGGAGACGGATCGGGTCCGGTCGGGAGGCAGAGGACACGTGAGATGACACCTTCTGGGTGGTTGAAGGCACCGGC
>DASPTT010000041.1:0-7719 GCA_035623275.1 Acidimicrobiales bacterium | reverse complement strand
CCCTCCGAGAGGCGCGCGGTTGGTTCGAGCGTCTCGAACTCAAGGGCATGGAGCGCCATCGCACCGGCGAGATGTCCGGCGGCCAGTCCCAGCGCGTGGCCTTGGCCCGTGGTCTCGTCGTCCGTCCTGACGTGCTCTTCGCCGACGAGCCGACGGGATCGCTCGATTCGCTGAATGGCGAGATCGTCATGGGCCTGTTGGCGCGGGCGGCTCGTGAGCAGGGGTCGACGGTGATCCTCGTGACCCACGAGCCCCGGGTCGCCGCCTACGCCGACCGTGAGGTGATCGTGCGTGATGGGCGGGTGGCGTCGCCGGAACCGGCATTGCGATGATCCGACTCGGTCTGCGCTTGACGCTGGGCAGCGGGCGGGAAGCGGTGCTGCGGGTGCTGGCCGTCGCCGCTGCGGTTGCGCTCGGCGTCGCTCTGCTGCTGGCTGTCCTGGCCGGCGTGAACGGACTCCAGGCCCAGACCGACCGTGGGTCGTGGCTCGACACCTCGCCACAGTCACCCGCATCGACACCGGCCAGCTCGACATCTCAACTGTGGTGGCTGCTCAGCGTCGACCAGGTCGGCAACCAGCAGATCGACCGCGTGGACGTAGCGGCCACCGGACCGAAGGCGCCGGTCCCGCCGGGAATCCCGCACCTGCCCGACCCTGGGGAGTACTACGCCTCGCCGGCACTCACGGCGCTGCTCAGGTCCCTGCCGGCGAGCGAGCTGAGCAACCGGTATCCCGGGCGCCAGGTCGGGACCATCGGCGCCGCCGCGCTCCCGTCTCCGAGCTCGTTGATCATCCTGGTCGGCCACGTCGCCAGCCAACTCTCGCAGGTCCCTGGAGCAGCCAAGGTCCGAGGCATTCAGAAGACACCGGCCAACTGCTACGGCTGCCAGAGCGGCGTCGGGAGCGGGGCTGTTTTGCAGTGGATCTTGGTCGGTGGAGCCGTCGCCCTGTTGTTGCCGGTGCTCATCTTGATCGCCACCGCGAGCCGGTTGTCGGCCGCCAGGCGAGAGGAGCGCTTCGCCGCCATGCGGCTCGTCGGTGCCACGCCGCGTCAGATCTCGGTGATCTCGGCGGTGGAGACGACGGTCGCGGCCGTTGCGGGGGTGGCGGCCGGATTCGCCCTCTTCTTCGGATTCCGCCCGCTGCTCTATCACGTGCCTTTCACCGGCACGCCCCTGGGGCCGGGCGACCTGTCGCTCCGGTGGATCGACGTGGTGCTCGTCGTTGTCGGTGTCCCGATCGCCGCTGCCGCGTCCGGGCTTCTCGCACTGCGCCGCGTCCAGGTCTCGCCGCTCGGGGTGAGTCGACACGTTTCGTCCGCTCAGCCGCGTGCCGTCAGGCTCATTCCGCTACTCGCCGGCATCGGCCTGCTCGCTTACTTCGACGCCGCCGGCAAGCCGGGCAGCAACGGCGGCCAGCTCTTGGAGCTGCTCGTGGGGTTCGTCCTCATCGTCGTGGGGTTGGTTCTCGCCGGGCCGTGGTTCACGACGGCAGGATCTCGGCTCATGACGAAGCGAGCGAATCGCCCTGTCACACTGATCGCCGGCCGCCGGCTCCTCGACAACCCGCGGGCAGCCTTCCGGTTCGTCAGCGGGCTCGTGCTCGCGCTCTTCATCACGAGCGCCGCGATCGGGGCCCTCAGCTCGATCGTCGCCGAGGGCTCGAACCCGGTGGGAGGGAGTACCGGAAGAGCCACTCTTGCCGATCTGTTCCCTTGCTTCTCGACGTACCCGTGCCCCGCTACCGGCGCAGTTCCTTCCGCATCGAGTCAAGCGCTCACCGAACTCAGCGCAACGCCGGGGCTCCACGCCGTGACGGTGGTCCATCAGAGCCCATCCTCCGCTCAGCAGTTCAACGGCTTCGGTTTGGTGGCCTGCGAGCAGCTGGCGAAGACGCCCGCCATCGGCAGGTGCGAACCGGGATCCTCGGTGGCGTCGATCGGCTGGTTCCTCGAGAACCTCACCGGGAGGAACTCGCATTCGTCCTCGACCACCTGGCCGTCCTCGCACTCTTCAGTGGCGAGTCTGGCTCGCCTCCCCGTCGACGCAGTCGTCGTTGCCACGGACGGATCGGCGAGCTCTCTGGAGGCGGCACGGACCTCGCTCGAGCGGGCTTTTCCCTTCGAGGGGACGCCAGTAGTGGTGGAGGCCCTGGATCCGCCTACGGCTCGCCTCCTCACCATGGTCCAGGACATGACGGAGGTGGTCGTCGTCGCGAGCCTGATCATCGCCGCCTGCAGCCTCGCCGTGAACATCGCTGCCGGATTGGGCGAGCGAAAGCGCCCATTCAGCCTCTTGAGGCTCTCCGGCGTGTCCACCGTCGTCCTGCACCGCGTCGTCACGCTGGAGAGCGCACTGCCGCTTCTCATGGTCGCCGGGGTGTCGATCGTGGTGGGTCTGGTCTCGGCTGCGCTGTACCTCCGCTCTCAGGTCGGCATCTCGTTCCAGATGCCTGGGATCGCATACTGGGCAACCGTGCTCGTCGGACTCGCGGCTTCACTCGCGATCATCGCTTCGACCTTCCCGCTACTGGACCGGATGACAGGACCCGAGGTCGCGCGAAACGAGTGAACACCCTCACCCAGCCCATCATCTGCCGGCCTCGGACAGCGCACAACTGCCATTCCAGATCGCATCATGTATCGGATTGTCGCGAGCGAGAAGTGATGGGATGACGGAGCGGGCCTTCCGCTCCGGCTGAGGGTTCGAGCGCTTATCGCCGGGCCCTTCAGCCTGTTCGAGCCGCTGGAGGCCCTCGTGGCCCGATCTCCCGCCCCGACGCGACGCCGGTCCTCACCTTCCCGTGCACAAGCGAGTGCAGACACACTCGCGGTTGCCAAACCACGGCACAGGAAGGGAGGACCTGACGTGTCCAAGAAAGAGTATGTCGGGGTCGATCTGCATCGCCGCCGCTCGGTGATCGTCCGGGTGAGCGCCACCGGCGAGAAGCTCGCCACCTACCACGTCGACAACGACCCGCCTCGCATCGCCGAGGTCATCGCCGAGGCCGGCGAGGCCCCCGAGGTGGTCTTCGAGGCCACCTACGGCTACTACTGGCTGGCCGATCTCCTCGCCGAGCTCGGCTGCTCGCTGCATCTGGCCCATCCCTCGGGGCTGCACTGGGAGCACCGGCGGGTGAAGAACGACGAGCGCGACGCCCTGGAGCTGGTGAAGAAGCTCCGCCTGGGCGAGCTGCCCGAGGCCTGGATCCCGCCGCCGGCTACCCGGGAGCTGCGCGAGCTGGTGCGCTATCGGGCCAAGCTCGTGCGCCTCCGCAGCGGGCTCAAGGCCCAGGTGCATGCGGTGATGGCCAAGAACGGGGTGCTGCCGGCCAGGGTCGACATGTTCGGCCCGGGCGGCAACGCCCAGCTCGATTCGCTCGTCTTGCCCGACGCCTATTTCAACCGCATCGGCTCGCTGCGCGACCTGATCCATCTCTATGACCGCGAGGTGATGATCACCGAGCGCGAGATCCACCAGCTGCTCAAGGACGACCCCGGCTACAACGCCATCCAGGCCATCCCCGGCATCGGGCGGGTCTTCGCGGCGATCTTCGTGGCCGAGATCGGCGACGTCAGCCGGTTCTCGAGCGCGGAGAAGCTCTGCAGCTGGGCCGGGCTCACGCCCAAGCACCGCGAGTCGGACGTCAAGGTCGTCCGGGGCCGGATCACCAAGATGGGCTCGCGCCTGGTGCGCTGGGCGGCGATCGAGGCCACGGCCAAGAACCGGGGCCCGGAGAAGATCCGGGCCAACTACGCCGCCATCGCCAAGCGCCGGGGCAAGGCCAAGGCGCACGTGGCCGTGGCCCGCCAAATCCTCACGCTCGTCTACTACGGCCTGCGAGACGGCGAGATCCGCTCGCTAAAGGAGAAGGCGGCGTGAGCAGGCTCGGACGCGACCGGACGCGAGCTCGTCCTTCGGCATGGCTTCCCAGACGGCGAAGCCGGGAAAGTGCTTGAGCCCGTTCGGTCGTGGCCGGATCCCACCATGCTCGTGAACACTCTCGGCGAAGGGATGCCCGGCAGCCGAGCTTCAGGCTGCCCCCCTCACGATTTGAGGGACCTCTGGTGTGGATCGTCGACGCGTACGCCGACGTGGGAGGACGCTGACACGACATAGCCATCGACGCCGTTCACCATGCTGCGCCGCTCCTCGCCGACGTCAAGGCCGAGCCCTTCGGGTCGCCAAGCGAGCCTTGACATCGGATCGTCGCCGGCGCGCGCCGGCGAACAGGCCGTTCGACGGCTCAGCACGCGCTCCTGCAACAGAGGAAAATCTCCCCGACCCTTGACACGGCCCGCTCCGTCAGGGATGCCGGAGGCGCGCACCCCCCGGTCGCGGTTGGCTCAGCGGCGAGGAGCAGCCCGACCGCACCATAATTGCGGTCGATGCCATCAACCCGACCCAGGCCGGTGACTCCGCTGAAGCCATGAACGCGCCAGAGGAATCCCTCGTCCAGCTCCGCAGCGCCGTTGCCCGCGGCGACGGGCCCGGCGTCGTGGCCGCGCTGGCGACGATGCCGCTGGTCGAGGTGGCCCAGCTCGCCGGCGACGGGCTGCTCGTCGCCCTCGCCCAGGGGACCGAGGGGGCGGCCAGCTGGGCCGAGGCCTGCGCCCGGGTGCTCGAGGAGCGGGGATGGGAGGGCGACGACGACCTTGCCCGCCAGCTCGCCGGCGCCCTGGGACGCGAGCCGGCCCCGACGCTGCGGGCGCTCCCGGTGGACCTCGAGGAGCTGTCCTGGATCCTCGAGGGCGACGGCCTCTCCGGGGGCGGGCGCATCGACCTGCGCAGCGGCGAGGTGTGGCCCGAGACCGTCGAGGGCTACGACGAGGGCGAGGAGCCCGAGGACGCCGGCGACCCCGATCACTGGCTCTATGTCGAGTGCGAGGGGTCCCACGAGGGCTATCGGGACATGGAGGCCTTCGTGTCCATGGTGGACGACCCCGAGCGGGCCGACCGGCTGTCGATCGCCATCGACGGTCGCGGGGCCTTTCGCCGCTTCAAGGACGTCCTCGCCCGCTGGCCCGAGGAGCAGGCCCGGTACTTCCTCTTCTCTGAGGAGCGCCGCCGGGCCCGGGCCCGCTCCTGGCTGGTCTCCGCCGGCATCGCGGCCACGCCGGCCGCCGCCCTGAAGTCCGGGGGCTGACCCGCCCGAGATCACCGGGATATGCCGGTAATCGGCGGCCAAAGCCGCGCCGGCAATCGCCGCCCCCCTGGCGGGGTCCTGCCGGCGCCGGGTGAGGGTGCCCCCGAGCGATACAGGGCGGGGACAACCGGGGCCGGGCGTTTGTCCCTGGGTGCGCGCCTCCGGCACATCTCGGGCGGTCTCGTCCCGCACTATCGGTGGGTCATCTCACGTCTTCCCAGGAGCATGGGGCCCTGCTTGGCGGTAGAGTTTGGTGCAGCGGAATCGGGGGGCCATGGCGAAGCTGTGGCGAGCGAGATCTACTCGGCGGCTCGGGGTGCCGGCCGCACTCCTGGTCATGGCTGGCACACTGAGCAGTTGCCTGGGGTGGTTCACCCAACTATCGACGGCCGACGGCTCCGCGTTCACCGGGATCTCTTGTCCGAGCACGACGGTGTGCTTCGCTGTCGGCTCCACTGCCTCGGGGCAGACGATCCTCCAGCGCAGCACCGACGCCGGTGCCAGTTGGACCTCACTGAGCAGCGCCGCATCCGGGGAGACGCTCACGGCCATCTCGTGCCCTGACGTGGAGCACTGCCTCGCGGTGGGTGGGACCGGAGATGCACTTGCCACGACCGACGGCGGCCATGACTGGGGAAAGCTCAACTTACCGTCATCGGCCCCGAATCAGCTCTCGTCGGTTTCGTGTCTCGACTCCAACCACTGCTGGGTCGCCATAGCCCCCACCTTCATGATCTCTGGTTCTGACACCGTCGACGTGACGACTGACGGTGGAACGACATGGACCAGCTCCGCCACCATTGCGCCACCCGGAGCGGTCGGTTTCAGTCTCGGCCTCTCTTCGATCGCCTGTCCGACACTGATCGAGTGTGTGGGTGTCGGCAACTACTGGATCCACATCGGCGTGGGCGACGATGACTACCAGCCGATAGTCGCCACCTCCGACGATGGCGGCATGACCTGGCAGACGCAGGATCCACCTGCTGCTGCTGACTACCTCAATGGGATGTCGTGCCTGAGCGCAGATGCCTGCGTCTCGCTCAGCAACGATTCAGTGGTCAAGATTGTCACGACCGATGGCGGCTCGACGTGGTCAACGAGTTCGGTCCCGGTGTCCGACCTCAGCGGTGACTACTTGGCCGCAGTCTCGTGCTCCGACAGCGAACACTGCGTGGGAGTCGGCGGTTCGGCGAATGAACACGACTTGTTCGACGGGATCCCAGGAGCATTCACCAACACGCCCGTGATCGCCACCTCCGACGGTGGCAACAGCTGGTCCGTCCAGTACACCGACCTGTCTGACACATACCCGCCCGACTTGAATCTCACGACCGTCTCCTGCCCAACCGACTCCGCCTGTTGGGCGGCCGGAGAGACCCTCCCGAACGCTCAAGGTCAGGGCTCCACCGGTTCGATCATCATCCACACCCTCAACGGGGGCGCGGCGTCGCCTTCGGTTGGCAGCGTCGGGCCCAGTCAGGGACCGACGGGGGGAGGGACCCAGGTCACCATCTCCGGCAGCGGCTTCAGCAGGGGCGTGACCAGTGTGGCCTTCGGTTCGGCTACGGCGACGCATTTCACCGTGGACTCGGATTCCCAGATCACCGCCACGGTTCCTCCCAGTGCCACCGATGTCTCCAAGGAGTCCGATACCGCAGTGGACGTGACCGTCAGCACACAGCTCGGCACCAGTCCGCTGAACCCCGATGACCTGTTCACATACATCGGTCTGCACGAGGTAGTCCCCGATGGTGCCGCCGCCGTCGCCTCCTCAGCGGCCTCGGCCTCGGTGACCGTGAACCCGACGTCGCCCGGCGATCTGCTCGTGGCATACATAGCGACCTACAACGGTGCGGCCGTCAGTGTCTCCGGTGGTGGGCTCGGCTGGACCAACGTGCTCAACCAGGCGGACGCGGTCGCCGGCGACGGAGGATTGATATCGGTTTGGGATGCCCAAGAGCCATCGACGTTCCCCGTGCCCGCGACCACCGTGGTCTCTGCCATCACCGGTAACGACGGATGGGATCAGACCTTGGACGTCGTGGCCTACGCGGGAGCTGCGGCGGTTGTTGCGAAAGGATTCACAAACGGGCCCAACACGTCGGCTCCATCGCTGACCGTCGTGCCTCAGGCAAGCGGCTCTTGGATCGCTGTCGTAGGGTTCGATGCGGACTCAACAACGACGGTGACGCCGGGAGCTGGCCAGATGCTCGATGGGAGCTTCCAGGACACCACCGAAGATGCTCAAATGTGGTTCCAACACGACACGGTTGGTACTACTGCGCTGCAGGACACGACGGTTGGCGACACTCTTTCCCCGGCGGGTAAGTGGGATCTCGGGGCGGTGGAGATCCTCCATCAGACGTGATCCAAAGCCGGTCAGTGATCAACGAGAAGGTCGCTGGAACAAGGGGACCCACCCGCCCTGTAATGCCGGGTCCTGCGCCCCCGGAGATACACCTCCCGGCCAGGTCGGAGGGCCAGAGGCGACCGGGATCGTGCCCGAGGTGACGTTTGCGGATGGTGACCGCCCGACCGGGGTGCGATCCTCCGGCACTTCCAGGACGCGACA
>DASPTT010000040.1:0-25106 GCA_035623275.1 Acidimicrobiales bacterium | reverse complement strand
ACCGACCTGTCGGTCCACTCCCAGGAGGACCTCGATGCCATCGCCGCCCTGCTCAACGAGCGCCCACGCAAGACCCTGGAGTGGGAAACTCCAGCGGAACGATTCAACAGACTTGTCGCAGCCACCGCTTGAATCCGCCGGCCGAGCGATCCAGGTCGCTTTCGGCCCTCTGACCTGGCCCCAGCGTGTGTCGCCCGAGGCGAATGATCCGGCATTCTCGGGCGGTCTGGGCCAGTGATGGGAATGTTGCTGGGGCCGCTGTCGAGTGCGTATCGCTCTAGTTCAAGTGCCGCTCAGGTTCTTCGACACAGGTAAGCAGGGCACACTTCGGAATCCGCTGATACGGTCTCCCGGTGTTAGGGCGGACGGACAAGGAGAAGAGCCTGATGGCAGTGTTCAACGGCGCGTTTCCGGTTCTTCCCGGCAAAGAACAAGAAGGAAGGGACTTTGCGGCCGCGTGCATGGGAGAGCGCCGCAAAGGGTTCGAGGCTCAGTTGGTCAGGGGGGGACTTACCCGGGAGACTTGGTCTCTGCAGAAGACCCCGATGGGGAGCTTCATCTTGGTTTGGTTCGAGGGTCCCGACATCGAGAAGGCGTTCACGGAACTCGCCACCTCTGACGATGAGTTCACGGTCTGGTTCCGTGGCCAAGTCAAGGATGTGACTGGCGTCGACCTGGGCGCTCCACCCGAAGGCCCGCCCCCCGACGTGCTGGTTGACTGCACCCCCTGAATCGACTGAGTAGCCGACCTGGATGTGCCGTGGTCGTGCGGTTCTATTGAGCCGATACCGTCGGCCCTGGCTTGTCTCAGGGTGCGAAGTCACTGACCACGGTTAAATCGACGAACTCGGGCGCCCCTTCGAACACGTCGGCCATCGTCGCTCTCACAGCTGCCAGCCCCTCCTGACGGCGGTCGTCTTGTTCTCTGGCTCGGGCCTTTTCCTCGCTCTCAAAGATGACGAGCATGTACAAGCGGGAGGGATCCTTCTGGTCCCTGTATGCCGTTGACCGAAGCAGGCCAGAGCCTGGTTGCTCAGTGGCCTTCAACTGATCGAACAACTTCGGCAACTCCTCGTCCTTCCCAGGCTTCAGGCGGGTTGTGATCAGTTGTGCCCACATGGAGGCTCCATTCGTTCGGATGACACACCATATTTGACGGCTTCCAGAAGTGCTCGGCCCTTGCTCACCCATCCGAGATGTGCCGATGCAGCGCCCCCGGCCTACCGGGCGACCCGCTCGGTAACGACACGGAGCGATCCTGCTCGGTTCCAGCCCGCTGAACTGGTCCGGCCGGGTATCCGAGGGGGCGCGACCACCGGCAATACATAGCGGTCTGAGGCCGGCCCGGGGACACGTCATGGCTTAGAAACCGTGCCCATGGAGCCGGGGCACACCGACCCGACGAGGCCCACGCCGAGGCCCATGGACCTACCTACGCTTAGGGCATGACAACCACGCACGTCGCAGACCAGCCGCCTTCGACCCACGATGTTGGGACTCCCTCACCAGGATGGGAATTCCCGGAGGTCGCCGCAGTGGTGGTCCTCGCCGCCGTGGCAGTACTGGCACTTGGGGGACTGGCAACCGGGCTGGCGATGAGCGCGGCGGCACACGTGGGGTACAGCCGCCTCCTCACGGGACGCTCGGTGGAATTCGGTGCGGCGTGGGCAAGCACCGTCTTGGCTGCTGTCCTCCTGCTTGGTGTGCTCGGTCTCTGTTGGTGGCACCTAGGTACGTGGGCACGAAGACAAGGCCACGATTCACATAGCGTCGTTGCCAAGTTGCATGTCGCCAGAATCCGCGGAATTGTCACTTGGGTCGAGGCCGCCTTTGTCCTCACTGCGGTCGCGTCGATTGCGCAACTTGTCGGGGCGGTCATGGGCAGCACCGGAAGCGTGGCGATCTGGGCACCCGATTTCAACGTGGGGGCCAACATGGCGGCGGTGCTCATGATTGCGGTCACCGGCGTGGTGTTCGGTCGTCGTCTCCATCACCAATAAGCGTTGGCCCAGAACCATGACGTGACGAGCCGTCGAGAACGTTTGCGGGCGGCATGGCCCTTCTGGCCTGGTCAGACACACCACCCGACCACCGGCATTCCCGAGCGGTCGGGGCCCTGGGTGCGGCTTCAGGACACGGGTCCGTGGCATGGCGGGGCTACACCAGGGCACGATGGTGGCCACCCGCGGTAGACAGGACGCACGGGTGTAACAGGACGATCCGCACCGGACGGGGGTGGGCCCGCATGAGCAGCGCAGAATCGCCTGGCCACATGCAGGTGCCAAGCTCGTCCGGCGATTGGTTGGCTGCTTCTGCTGTGTTGGGCCTCCTCGGTTCGGTTGCGATCGCCCTTACAGGTGGACGCATCACTGACCCCGACGTGGGATACCTCTCGATGGCCGTGTTCGCAGCGGGTTGCCTCCTCCTCCTCCTCCTCCTCCTATGGGCTGCGGCGGCCTTCTTCTGGGCTCTGGTCTCGGTGGACTTGCGCCAAGGGGCTCGACGCCAGATGGGGTCCGAGCAACCTGGCCAACAAGACTCCGGGGAGTGACCGTGAGCGCAAGCCCGCCTTCGGCATCGTTCCTGCGGCGGATGTTGATCCCTTTGGCGCTGGCTCAGTTCATCTGCAGCTTCGCCGGCTCGAACATGGCCGTGATGATCAACGACATCAGCAAGGACCTCAACACGACCGTGAAGGGTGTCCAGAGCGCGATCACGATCTTCCTGCTTGTGATGGCGGCGCTGATGATCCCCGGGGGCAAGCTCACCGTCCGCTGGGGGCGGAAGCGCTGCTTCATGGTCGGCCTCACCGTCTACGCCGTCGGTGCCGTCATGAGCGCACTGTCGCCGGGGCTGGGCGTCCTGATCCTGGGTAACTCGATCCTCGAGGGCGTCGGGACGGCGATGCTGATCCCGCCCGTCTACATCCTCACCACGTTGCTCTTCACCGAGGTCACGTCACGGGCCCGTGCGTTCGGGGCGATCAGCGGCATGGGTGGCATCGGCGCCGCCGCCGGACCGCTGCTCGGCGGCCTCATCACCACTGCCATCAGTTGGCGGGCGGCCTTCATCTTCCAAGCACTGGTGATCGGGGCCATCGTCCTTCTCAGCCGCAAAATCGAGGACCCGCTGCCTGCCGACCCCACCAGCCGGCCCGACACGCTGGGCACCGTGCTCTCGGCCGTCGGGTTGGTGCTGGTGGTGATGGGGATCCAGGTGGCGGCAGACAACCTGTGGTGGACCCTCGTCATGGTCGTCGCCGGTGCACTGGTCCTGACGTGGTTCTTCGTCCACATCAGGCACATGGAACGAACCGGTCGAGAACCGTTGCTGTCCACGAGCCTGTTTCGGAACCGAACCTCGAACTTCGGTCTCGTGACCCAGAACGTGCAGTGGCTCCTGCTCCTCGGCACTTCCTTCGTCGTCTCGGCCTACCTGCAGGTCGTCCGCGGCTACAACGCGATCCAGACCGGTGTCATCTTCACCGCCGCCACAGCGGGAATCCTCTTGTCGTCCCTGGGAGCAGAGCGCTTCGCCAAGCGTCGCCCCCAGCGGACCCTGATCATCGCTGGGTTCGTCTTAACGCTGATCGGGGTCGGCATCCTGGTGGCGATGGTGGCCGCGGCCGAGGGGGTGTGGGCCTTTGTTCCCGGGCTCTTCTTCATCGGGTTCGGCTGCGGGGCGATGCTCACACCGTCTGTGAACGTGGTGCAGTCAAGCTTCGTCGAGAGTCAGCAGGGCGAGATCTCGGGGCTCTCCCGTGCCGTCTCGAATCTCGGTTCAACGTTTGGGACGGCGATCGCCGGCACCATCCTCGTGGCCGAGATCGTCGAAGGCAACAAGTCCTACGGGCTGTCGATGATCGTGCTGGGCGTCGCCGGGCTGGTCGGTCTCGTGGCGGCGCTCTTCCTGCCGAGACGGCTCACGGTGGCAAGATCCGGGGCTCCTGCCTCGCCCTGACCCCCGCTGTGATCCCCTAGGCCGTTGGGGACGGGGCTTCCATCCGCAATGTGCCGGGTGAGGGCGGTGGGCCGCGCCGGCGGACCGAGCGATAATCCCGCCCCGGCGACATTTCCGGGCGGGTCAGCCCCGGGGCCGGGGGCGCGACCACGGCACTTCTCGGGCGATCAGCCCGTGGACTCAGCGGCTGCCTCGACTGCCAGTCCGGCCGCGAAATACGGATGCCCCCTGGTCACTCCAGGCTTGAGCTTCTAAGAAGACCCTTCGTGCGTGAGCGGGTCGATCCCGTCCACCTCGTGTCGATGCCGACGCCAGGGCCACCGTCCATCGGAGGAGGCGGGTTCGGGTACGGGAGCTACTCGGACTTTGAGACATGCATCGCAGAGGTATAGGCCCTCGTAGAGCCTTGTTCGGCCACGGAAGTGGCAATCGGCACAGAGCCGATCGAGATAGACCATGTGGTCGGCGGAAAGTGGACCTCTGTGTCGCACGATCTGATTGAGCCGCTGTTGTGCGGCATCGGTCAGTCGCCATGTGGTCTTTGTCTTCATCTCGCTCGGGATGACTAAACCCCATGCGACTAGATCTCGGAGAAGGGGATCGAAATTCTCGATGGGATACGTCCTGCGTTCGTCCATCCGATTATCAACTCCCTCCAAATGCGGCGGTGCTCCCCCACGGTCCCGTCTCTAACGCGCTCCTGACGGCCGCCAAGAGTTCGCCAGTTCGCACTGGCTTTTGGAGATAGGCGTGGACCTTCTCCCGCCGGGCCATGGCCTCTGCGTCATACGGTTGGGCTGACACGAGAACCGTGGGCGGCGGCTCGTCGAGCCGGTCGAGGAGCTGGAAGCCGTCCATGACGGGCATTCGCACGTCGAGCACCATGGCCCCGACCCGTAGCGACCGGAGCAGTTCCAGCGCTACGAAACCGTCGTCCGCCTCGGCGACCGAGTAGCCCGCTCCCCGAAGAGCGGACACGAAGCAGTGGCGAACGTTCTCATCGTCCTCGACTGCCAGAACATCTACGTCTGCGCCCTGCATGGCTGGTCCAGAGGTGATCAGCCACTCATGCGGCGGCCGGGCGCTCGAGACGCGAAGACCACGGCGAGTCCGCCGACGGGCGCGTGGGTCGGGGACCCGGCGGCCAGGGCAGTGGTGCCCGGCGCGACCGTCAGAGCCAGCTTCTTCATCGCGTGCAGTATGACACGTCGCAGTGACGGCCGACAATGGTGATCGACAATGTCGACCCTGGTCAGGGGGGTAGAGGGATGGGGTACCGTGGAGTTGTGAGGGGAGGCCCGCCACCGCTGGATCCGCCACCGCTGGACCTGGGGTCGATCGGGGACGTAGCGACGGAACTTCAGGTCTCGCGCCAGCGTGCGGACGTGATTAGCCGGGACCGGGCCAACGGCTTTCCCGAACCGATCGGAATCATGCGGGGTGGCCGCGTGTGGGACATGGCCCAGGTACGGGCGTGGGCGTACGCCCATCGAAACAACACGGCGGACCGACGAAGCGGTGTCGATCGACGGCAGAAGGTGAAGCCACGCAGGGTCGAGCGGCGCAGCGGCCGCGACCGACGGCGATCCTGACGCTCAGCGAGATTCTGGCGAGTCCCGGAGGCAGTTTCATGCCCTACGGAACGCCCGGACTTCGGCACTGGGGACGTCAATTGATAGGGAGCACCTTCGACGGCTGCATAAAGCCAAGGTGACAGTCGAATGAGAGCCAGCACACCTCCCGTCCCCCCAAGTGCCTTGAGGCACCCGCGGACCAAGCCCCTTAGTCGAATTACGGCCGCCTGGTACTCCCATAACGCCGCACTCTACGACCGCATGGTCACCCACGGACTGCTGCGTTTGGCAACGAGCGGCGGAGGCCGTGAAACCATCGTCGACTTGGCGCGCACGGTCCCACTGGACATGGTGCCACTGCTCGACGTTCCGACCGGGACCGGTGAGTACCTTCCCTTTCTTCCCCGGCCTGCGGTCGGTGCCGACCTTGCC
Source organism: Acidimicrobiales bacterium (assembly GCA_035623275.1). Lineage (GTDB taxonomy): Bacteria > Actinomycetota > Acidimicrobiia > Acidimicrobiales > UBA8190 > DASPTT01. Next base: position 19,140 of record DASPTT010000040.1, on the reverse strand, counting down.
GCAGGGATGCTCCGCGAGGCGGGTGCCCGTGCTCCGGGAGCCCCCCTCATTCGCGCCGATGTCTTCTTTCTTCCGTTCCGGACCGCCGCATTTGGCTCGGTGTTCACCTCGCTTGGGCTGCATCTGTTGCCGCGGCCACGAGAGGCGGCAAGGGAGATGGCGCGCGTACTGCGGCCGGGCGGCCAGCTGATCGGCGCCGTGCCTATCGGCATGTTCTCACGGTTCCTCACCACGTCGAACCTCCAACGTGCACTCGAGGTGCCCGAGCTACGCATCGTTCGGATCGAGCGCCGCGGCTGGCTCGCGACGTTCGCCGCGGAAAAGGTGTGAAGGGTTTGCTCGAACGGCGCACCTTGTGCGAGGCCCACGTGCCCTTCTGACGTTGGCCTGGCGCCGATCGGCTTTCCGGGGGGACATGCCCATCGTGACAGATCACAGGACGCACACGCCGAGCGATGTTCCACTCGGGACGGGTGCTCCGTTTCAGGACACCGGCACCTCGATATGGGCCGGACCATGGTGCAAGAGCTGGGCCACTCCCCGACGCAGCGGATGGGGATGATCGGCGCTTAGGCGGTCAAGAGTTGCCTGCATGAGGCCGGTGATCTCCTTGTAGCAGGCGTCTACTACGGCCTGGTCGTCGGCTGCCTCGGGGCCGAAACCGCTCCAGTCAAGGTGGGGAAGGAACTCCACGGTGATGGCCGCCGGCATCGGAAGCGGGGGGATCGGTGTCACCCCGAAGGGCGGTCCGACCATGATGGGGAACACCTTGACGCGCAGCCGGCCGAGCCCGAAGGCTCGGGCCATACCTTGGCCTCGGGACAGGACCACCACGGTGTGCTGGGCACCTTGGGCGACCACCGGCACTACTGGCGCGCCGCTGCGCAGCGCCAACCTCACGAACCCCTGACGCCCTGCGAAGTCGATGCGGTCTCGATCCGACCACGGTCGGCAGGCCTCGTAGTCGCCTCCAGGATAGACGAGCACGAGCGCCTTGTCGGCAAGGGCAGCCTCGGCCTGCGCCCTATCGGCAGGGATGCAACCCAAGCGGGCCAGGATGCTCCTCAGTCCGGGGAGCGAGAGGAAGAGGTTGTGGGTAAGGACGTAGGCGGGTTGCCCCAAACCCCGCCAGCCGAGGACGGCCAGGGTGGTGATCCACATGTCGGGCATGTACGCCGTGCTGGAGTGGTTGCCCACGAGCAGCACGGGTCCTGTCTCGGGCAGGTGCTCGATACCGCGTACTTCGGGCTGGAAGAACCCCGCGTAGCGGGCGATCAGCGGAGCCAGCCGGCGGATGAACGCGGGATCACGATCGCAGAGGCGTTCCTGCTCGGCCTGCCTGACGAGTACCGTCGCCGGCAACTCAAAAACCCCTGCCGGCCTGCTCATGGGTCCGGTGGCTTGCACGCCAAAGGTCATGGCGCCCCCTCTCCGGCGCCGTCTCCTTGTTTGTCGCGCTGGGCGGAGCGCTGCAACAGGGCCGTTTGCCCCTTGATCAGATAGGCGAAAACCGCAGCACGTCGCTGGTGCATCACGCCTTGGCGTTTCCTCAGTCGGCCTTACAGCTGTGGGTACTCACGTTCGGGCGGACTACGCCTTTGCTCTCGCGTTACCTCAAACTGTGCGGATGCTGGGGCGGCTTCGACTGGGTGGACGTCCGTGACGTCGTGCTCGGGCTCGTCGCCGTCGGCCGAGCGGGGCCGGACCTGAAAATCGGGTCCAAGGCGGCGGCCGAGCTCTCGCATCATCCGCGGCCGCTGGAGGACTCGGTGCGCGACACCGTGCACTGGTTGGAGGGCGAAGTCCACTTGTAGCGGGTCCCCGGCCTCCGGGTCTCCGGCCGTCATGACCTTCGGCTCTGGCCCCGGGCGATGTCCCGGCCGACCATGACCCTCACGGAACCGGTTTTTAACCGACGGCGGGCCGGGACCGATCAAGCCCGACGACCGGCGAGGGGGTTCGGTGAGAGAGCAGAACCGTTCCTTCGTGTACCGGGGCGACCGGCTGGTATACGACACCTACGGCGAGGGCGACCGGCTGCTCGTGTACCTCCACGGTCTGCTGATCGATTCGGAGCTCAACCGCGGCATCGCCGAGGCGCTCGCCGCCCGCGGCAACCGCGTCGTCCTGCTCGACCTGCTCGGCCATGGCCGCAGCGACAAGCCGCGCCACGCCTCGGCCTACCGGATCGACACCTACCCCTCGCAGGTCTTCGCCCTGCTCGACGAACTGGGCGTCGAGGACGCCGTACTGGGCGGGATGTCGCTCGGCGCCAACGTGAGCCTGTTCGCCGCGGCGCAGCAGCCGGAGCGGGTCCGGGGGCTCGTCATCGAGATGCCTGTACTGGAGCGGGCCGTGCCCTTCGCCGCCATGCTGTTCATCCCGCTGCTCCTGCTCGCGCACTACGGCCAGCCGGTGCTCCGGGTGACCTCCGCGGCGTTGCGGCGGGTGCCCCCGACCCGATCGGGCGTCTTCAACGGCCTCGTCCATGGCGCGTCGCTCCCACCCGACTCCATGGCCGCCCTCCTGCACGGCATCCTCGTCGGCCCGGTGTCGCCCACACAGGAGCAGCGATCCGGGATCGCCGTGCCCACGTTGGTCCTCGCCCATCGCAACGATCTCCTCCATCCGTTCGACGACGCCGTGAACCTGGCAGTGCAGCTGCCCGACGCCACCCTCGTGCGGGCCCGCTCACCGCTCGAACTGCGCAGGCGGCCGGTGAGGCTCACCGACGCCATCGCCAACTTCCTCGACGCCGCCTGGGGACCGGGTGATGCTGATGCCGAGCGGCGTTCCGGCGCCGAGGAGCGCGCCAGCCCCGTGACGCGCGTACGCCCCGAAGAAATCTGGGACGGGGAGTCGGGCCGTGCCGTATGAGCGTCTGAGTCCCCAGGACGCCACCCTTCGCTGCGCCGAAGCTCCGGGCTCACCGCTGCAGATCGGCGCACTGTGCCTGTTCGAGGCCGACCCACTGCTCGACGAGACCGGCTGCCTGCGGATGGTGGAACTCCGCCGACACATCGAGAGCCGACTCGGCAATGTTCCCCGCTTCGGCCAGAGGCTGCTCCCGGTCCCCTTCGACCAGGGTCGGCCGGTCTGGGTCGACGACGCGTCGTTCGACATCGCCAACCACGTGCGTGCCGCGGCGCTCCCGCATCCCGGTGGACCGGCGGAGCTGCGGGCCTTCATGGCCCAGCTGCTCGAGGTGCCGCTCGATCGCAGCCGGCCCCTCTGGGAACTCTGGATCGTCGAGGGCGTCGAGGGCGACCGCATCGCCGTGGTACCGAAGGTCAACCACGTCATGGCCGATGGCATGGCGGTCCTGGAGTTCGCCCTGTCGGTCCTGGATCTCGAACCCGGCCCACCGGCCGAGGCACGACCGTCCTCGGAGCCCCAACCACCACCGGCACGTGGCCGGCTTCTCCTGGAGGCCATGGGCGACCAGTTGCGGTGCCAGGTCGCCGTCGGCCTAGGCGCTGTCGCCGCCCTGGGCCACCCCGCTCGCCTTCTCCGCGGGATGCGGACGCTGGTGAAAGCGGTGACGTTGACCGCCATGCCGGCGCCGAAGCTGCCCATCACCCGGCCGGTGGGCCGCCATCGCGACTTCGCCTGGGTCCCCCTCCCGCTGGGTGACCTGCGAAAGATCGCGCGAAGCCAGGAGGTCACGCTGAACGACATCGTGCTGACAGTGGTGGCGGGGGCTCTCGACCGCTACCTGGCCGACAAGGCGATGCCACCGGAGGTCCGCCCACGCGTGCTCGTGCCCGTCTCCACCCACGGCCGACCCGGCGAGGTCGAGAATCGATTCTCCATGATGGTCGCTGACCTCCCGCCCGGCGCACTCGATCCCCTCGGTCGGCTCCGAGTGGCCCATGCCGACATGGCCGAACGCAAGGCGTCGGGACAGTCGATGATCGGCTCGCTGCTCTTCAACCTGGGCGCGTTGGTCGCGCCCTGGCTCCTACGTCCGGTCGCAGCACTGGTGCTCGAGCACCAGCCGTTCGTCAACCTCGCCGTGACGAACCTGCCAGGGAGTGACGATCCCGCCTACTTGCTCGGCTCTCGGATGCTCGAGCTGTTCCCGTTCGTCACCGTCACGGCCAACATCGCGCTGATCATCGGCGTCCTATCCTACGACGGCACGCTCGGCGTTGGCCTCACCGCTGACGCCGACATCATCGGAGACCTCGATCGCGTCGCCGAAGCCTTGGCATGTTCCGCGTCCGAGCTCGTCGCCAGCGGACGCTGCAGCGCATCGTCCGTCGCGATGCAAGGCTCTCACTGACCCGTCCGCTCAAGTTACAGCGGATTGCTCTGGGCGCTGACATCCGTCGCTCGTACTGGATGGGGCCCATCGGGCTCGAATTCCGGTGTGATCGACGTATGGGTGCGGAGAACCCATGCCCTCGGCGATCCACTCTTGCGTGATCACATAGCGGTTGGCCGGCGTGATGGGTTCGAATCCGCGTCTGGCTCGAGCCGTAGGGAGTATGTGGAGCACCCCCATGCGTCTGTGATGCCAGCAGCGAGGTAAGCGAGCACGAACGCCCCCGCCTGCACGGGCTAGCCGCACCATAACGACACCTTGGAGCGACACCGGGCGGTCTGGCCCTCGCCAGGCAGGCGATCGCTGTCGGTTCTGGTACCCCCTAGTTGGCCCCGCCGACAGGTCACAGAGGGCGGGACGCCGACCGCCGCAAAGACCGCGTGACCGCGCTCGCGGGTGCTCGCGAATGTTGGGCTAGGCATGCGAAAGACCAGGGCATACGATCAGCCCCGATCCCCCGGAGTGGGGCCCTGGGACGCTCTGGGTCTCGCGCGCCAGCGACGCGGGACCAAACTGGGGGGCGATGGCGGGGGCGCTGCGGCGTTCCCGCTCCCGCGATTACTCCCCCCGCTTTGCGCGTGCTGGCCTACCGGGAGGTCGATGGCCTGGTGACTTGGGTGGCGTCGGAGGCTCCCGTGCTGCTTGCCACGATCCAGTCAGCAGGTCGCGATTCGGTAACTTCGTGTGATGCAGTCCGTCATCGAGGTTCGGGATCTGCACAAGTCCTATGGTGACGTGGAGCGGCTTCACGGGATCAGCTTCAATGTCTACGCCGGACAGATCTTCGGTTTCATCGGCACCAACGGCGCGGGCAAGACGACAACCGTCGAAATCCTTGAGGGCTATCGGCCCCGTACCTCGGGCAAGGTTTCGGTGCTTGGTACCGACCCCGCTCAGGCAGGACGCGCCTGGCGAAATCGCATCGGGCTCGTGCTACAGGAGTCCGAGCTCGATCCGGTCTACACGGTGCGCGAGACCGTGGGTATGTTCGCCCGGTACTTCAAGGCGCCGACCTCCATCGACCGCACCATCAGCGCCGCTGGCCTTTCGGACAAAGCTGATGAGCGCATCGGTCGTCTTTCAGGAGGCCAGAAGCGCCGAGTTGACGTTGCCCTGGGCCTGGTGGGCGATCCAGAGGTGCTGTTCTTGGATGAGCCGACCACGGGGCTAGACCCGGCAGCCAGGCGTGAGATGTGGACGATGATCGAGGGCCTGCGCGACTCGGGAAAGACGGTGTTCCTGACCACTCACTACATGGATGAGGCGCAACACCTCTCAGACCATATCGTCGTCCTGAGGGAGGGCTCGATTGCCGCCCAGGGAAGCCCCGATGAGTTGAGCCGCCAGCTCGGAACCACTTCGGTTGTGTCCTTCGTGCTGCCATCTGGGGTGACGCCAGCACAACTCGGCACGGCGATCGGAGCAAGCATGGTTGTCGAGGCGGGATTGGTTCGGTTCCGGACGGACGCGGTCCAGCGTGACCTCACCACCCTGCTCGGCTGGGCGCAACGTGAGCGTCTTGAACTTCTCAATCTGCAAGTGACCCAACCCAGTCTCGATGATGTCTTCGTAGAACTGGCGCAGTCGCCTCATGACATTGGACGTGATGGGGGATCGATGCCCGGTGAATGACCTCGCGTTGGCTGCGTACCAGACTCGCTATTCGCTGGTGGGGTTTCTTCGCAACCCACGCGCGTTCGTCTTTACCATCATCATGCCATTGTTCCTCCTCGTTATCCTCTGCACCATCTTTCACGGCTTGACGAGCTTTGCCGGTACTAAAGCTGCAGCGATGTACTACACACCGGCGATCGTCTCATATGCGATGATGCTGGCTGGCTTCAACTCGCTGACCCAGTCGGTCGTCGCCGATCGGGAGGCGGGGCTTCTGAAGCGCTTCCGCGGCACGCCGATGCCGAGTTGGATCTACCTCGCGGCCGAGATCGCACGAACCATCGCAGTAGTGATTTGCACAGTGGTGGTGTTGGTCCTGGTCGCGGTCATCTTCTACAAGCTCAAGATCGCCGCGGACACGGTGGCCGGCTTGGTTGTCTACACGGTGATCGGCACGGCGGTTATGTGTTCCTTGGGCCTAGCGGTGACGAGGGTGTGCTCGACCATCGACGAGGCGGCTGTGGTGGGCGTATTCGCGACCCTGATTCTGGCGTTCATCTCGGGTGTGTTCGTTCCGGAGACCCTCTTGCCTGCGTGGCTGAGAGACATCGGTCGGGTCTTCCCACTAGAGCACCTCGCACAGGGATTGCGGATGACGTTCTCGGTCCGGGCATCGAGCGGCATCACTGGGGAAGACATCGGGATACTGGCACTCTGGGGCATCGTGGGAATCGTGATAGCGATACGCACCTTCCAGTGGCAACCGGTGGGTGGTCGCTGACCTGGTGCTACGGCCAGCTCAGGAACAGTGGCGGCGTACTGCTGCCAGGATTCCCCACAGGGCTCCTGAAGTGTCATTTCCTCGACTGACTGCGTACCGCATTCCAGCAGCGACGGCGAGGCTAAAGGCCAACAGGACCGGACTGCCGAAATCGGCTGGCTCCCAGTCGATTGAACGGTCCGGACCGACTTCTTTTCTCGCCGACTTCGCCCCGGCCAGGGGCCCACCTGCTCGACAATGACGGCCCGGCGAGCGATCCAGGGCGCTTCCGGCCTGCTGACCAGGCCCGGCCGGGTATTCCAGGGGGCGCGCCTTCCGGCAAAGCATCGGATGGTCCCCAGGCCGCGGTGCAGGAGGCGCTCGTGGTGCCCGGATGGTGGGTGGTGCCGGGCACTTTGACTCTGTTTCGACGGTCTGCGTCAGCGCAGCGTCGCTCTTATAAGGAGTACTGGGACCGACGGTGTGTCCCGGCGGAGGCGCGCCATGCGAAATCGTTGGATGTCGAGGCAAAGGTCGTTTGCTCTGTTGGTCGGAGCCATTCTGCTCTTTTCAGGGGTCGTGCTGATGGGCGGCGGGAGTGCTTCTGGGAGCGGTCCGTTGGGAACCGTCACCGAGTACCCGACCCCGACCGCCAACTCGTTCCCCACCGAGATCATCGCAGGTCCGGATGGCAACATGTGGTTCACCGAACAGCTCGGGAACGCAATCGGCAAGATCACCACCGGCGGCAGCGTGACCGAATACCCACTCCCGAACCCGAATTCCCACCCTCTGAGCATCGTGGCGGGTCCGGACGGGAACCTGTGGTTCACCGAGGGGATAGGGAACGGGAACAGGATCGGCAAGATCACCACTAGCGGCACCATCACGGAGTACCCGGTGCCCACCGCCAATAGCGCGCCCGATGACATCACGGTCGGCCCGGACGGCAACATCTGGTTCACCGAAGCCCTCGGGAACAAGATCGGCAAGATCACCACCAGCGGCACCATCACCGAGTACCCCGTGCCCACCGCCGGAGGATTGGCCGCAGGTTCTGGGATCTGCGCGGGCCCGGACGGCAACATGTGGTTCACCGAAGGCACTGCCAACAAGGTGGGCAAGATCAGCACCGACGGGTCTTCGATCACCGAGTACACGGTCCCCACCGCCAACAGCGTGCCGGACAAGATCGAGCCGGGCCCTGACGGGAACCTCTGGTTCACCGAGTACGCCGCCAACAAGGTGGCCAAGGTCACGACATCGGGTGCGTTCACCGAGTACACGGTCCCCACGACGAATAGCGGGCCCAACGATCTGCGGGCAGGACCGGACGGCAACATCTGGTTCACCGAGTACAACGCCAACAAGGTGGGCAAGGTCACGACATCGGGTGCGTTTGCCGAGTACGCGACGCCGACCACGCCTAGCGGACCGAGTGGCATCGCACCAGGGCCGGACGGCAACATGTGGTTCACCGAAACCTCTGGGAGCAAGATCGGCACGATCGGCACGGGGATCCCCGATCCGCCTACGGCGGTTTCCGGGATTGCTGGGAACGGACAGGTCAGTGTGTCTTGGGTTGCACCGGTCAACAACGGCGGCGCACCAATCACCAGCTACACCGTGACCTCCTCGGGCGGTCAGCAGTGCACTTGGACCTCGGGCCCGCTGACGTGCACGGTGAGCGGGTTGACCAACGGCACCTCGTACACCTTCACGGTGGTGGCCACCAATACGAACGGCAACAGCCTCCCGTCGGCGCCCTCGGGTCCGGTGATCCCCGGCCTGATCTTCCCGTCGTCGGGGAACTTCGTGATCGGCGACCAACACGCGGCCGTCGGGAACAGCATCACGTTCTGGGGTGCGCAGTGGGCGAAGCAGAACACCCTGAGCGGGAGCCCGTCTCCGTCGAGCTTCAAGGGGTTCGCTGCCGCGCCCAGCGGGATGCCGAATTGCGCGAGCGGTTGGTCGAGCGGACCCGGCAACAGCACCGGGCCGCCGGCGACCGTGCCGGGTGTCATGGCGGTGCTCGTGAGCTCGGCTGCGTCCAAGACCGGGCCGGGGGTGTCTGGCACCGTGACCGAACTCGCCATCGTGCAGACCAACCCTGGCTACGGCCCCGATCCCGGCCATACGGGAACGGGAACGATCGTCGCACTCGTTCCATGCCCATCCTGATGCCCGATTGACCACACGAAGAGGACCGAGGGGGCATCCTGGAAGTGCCGGAAGCGGACGCCCGGCCCTGAGCACCCGCCTCCGCCCCGGACCGCCCCCCGGTATCGCTCAGCCAGAGCCGGCGACGAAGGCGCTGACGATGTAGCTGGCGTGCCTGTCTAGGTTGTTCTTGGTCCGGTCGTACCGGGTCGTGGTCCTGGGATCGGCGTGCCTGGCGGCGATCTGAACGTCCCGAAGGGACACCCCCGCGTCCAGGGCCGCGGTGATGAAACTGTGGCGCAGCGAGTGGGGTGAGATCCGCTTGGTGATGCCGGCGCCTTTGGCCAGGCGCGGACGATCCGAGTGGCGGCATGGCGATTCAGCCGGGTCCCGGCTTTGGTGAGGAGCAGGGGGCCGCTCTGGCGCTCCCCGGCCACCAGGTCCAGGTCCAGGGTTCTGGCCACCCGGGGCGGCAGGGGCATGAGGGCGGGCTTGGAGCCCTTGCCCAGGAACCGGATGGTCCGGTGCCCCCGCTCGGTGGCCAGGTCCTCGATGTTGAGCGAGCAGGCCTCCGAAACTCGGAGGCCCAAGATCCCGAGCAGGCAGGCCAGGGCGTGGTCGGTGGGGCTGCCCGCCGAGCCCTGGGCGATGAAGGCCGCCAGCTCGGTGCGATCGAGGCCGAGGGTGGTCGACTCGGCGTCGATCCGGGGTCGGCGGACGTGCTCCGCCGGGGAGTGTTCGATCAGCCCGTCGACCACGGCAATGGCGTAGAACCCCGCCACGGTCGACAGGCGGCGGCCGATGGTCGACGATGCCAGCCCTCGTCCCTCCATGGCTCGGGCCCACAGCTCCAGGTGGGCCCGGCGCACGTCGAAGGCCCGGAGTCCGACCGAGTCGCACCAGGCGAAGAACTGGCGCAGGTCGCTGGCGTAGCTGCGCCTGGTGGTCTCGGGGTATCGGGCGAGGTAGCCGGCCAAGGCGACCCGGGCCTCGTCAACCAGGGGCCGGGCTGGCGTGGTGAGCACAGTGGTGGTCATGGGGACCTCCCTTCAGGGTGGAATCTCCCTATCGAGCCACCACTCCCCGGCTAAGGCCCCGGCGATACCAATCGGCGGCGGGCTGTGGTTGGCTCGCCGTCGGGCAGGGTGCGCGCCTCCGGCACGTTCCGGTCGGTTAGGGGAGACGAACGCTCCCGTCCGCTGCGATTGTCCAGGCCGAGTTGTGGGCGACCTCCCAAGGGTGACCGTCGGGGTCGATGAACACGCCTGAGTAGCCACCCCAGAAGGTCGAGGCGCCGGGCCGGCCGATCGTGGCTCCCGCGTCCTTCGCCTGAGTGAGCACGGCATCCACAGCTGCCGGGGAGTCGACGTTGTACGCCAGCGTCACGCCGCCCCAGCCGCCGCCGTCGACCACGCAGCTGTCTTCCGCCAGCTTGTCCCTCCCCCAGAGGGCAACGATCATGCCTCCCGCCTGGAAGAAGACGACATCTCCGTCTGGTGATTGACCGGTCCACCCCAGGGCCTCGTAGAAGTGTCGGGCCCTGGCCGTGTCAGCAACCCCGAGCGTGATGAGCGAGATGCGCTGGTCCATCTCCTCATCTTGCCCTGGCGTGCCCGCCGCGAGCACTGGCCGGCCCAGGAACGGGCCTGGGTGCGAGGCTGCACCCGGCGCTACCTGTCTCCTACTAGTGAACCCAGGGCCCAACGCCGCCGACACGATCGACGGTGACACGAGTGACATAACCAGGCGGCACGTTCGGTGGCGCCGCGCTGCCGTAGTTGGCACAGATCAGCGGAGCCAAAGCAGGGGCTGCCCCCTCAACAATCGTGGCCGTACCGTAGATCACCAGGTAGCGCTGGAATGGCGGATGGATGCCGCCCTCGGAGCGCTCCTCAGATTCGATCGAGATCACGACACGTGGGTCCCGTCGAAGGTTGCGCACCTTGACGTGTTCAGCGGTGTGCATCATCACGAGTTCGTCGCCGTCCATCGCGATCCACGCACAGCTGACCTGCGGGCTGCCGTCGGCGTTGAGGGTCACCACGTGAGCCAGGTGGCCCGACTCCACGACCGCGCGGGCAGCCTCGGAGAGGGTGGTCACGACCTCACGCTATAACTCTCTGGCCCCGGCCGACCCACCGAAACCTGACCGTCCTCAAGCCACGCCGGCGGCACCCACTAGGGGAGGGGGGACTGCTACGTGGCAGGGTGGATCCGGTATACGACGTGGGTGGCGAGGGGCGACGTGGCGACCTCCATCGGTTCTGCCGCCAGCTGTGGAACGGAGTCGAAGAGCCGTTCACCCCGTCCAAGCAGCACGGGGACGATGTCGAGCACCAACTCGTTGATGCAGCCCGCCCGCAATGTATCCCCCCCGTCGAACGTCCTGACTCGCCTTGAGAACAGAACTCATCGCGACCGCTGTTGACCGCGCCAGACGCCCGCGCAATGCGCTCTCGTTGGTGCAGTACCGGCCGACCGGGATTGCCGGAACCTGCTCGGGGCCCGGGAAGGCGTCGGGGCCGGTCAGGAGGCTCGGAACCGCCCTGGATCACACCGGGCCGTCTTTATGGTGCGGCCGGCTACGGGGCCGGATAGCGCACCACGGCACTTCTCTCGCCCGGTCCAATTGGATACATACTGCTCGTTTGCGGGCGGTCAGCCCTCGACGGCGTAGAGCCGCCAGGTTCCCGGCACGCCCTTGAGCTCGTGCTCGCCACGGTCCTCGAATTCGATACCCGACCCTGCCACGAGGTCGACGACGGTGCGTGAGACGAGAACCTCGTTCGCGGCAGCAAGCGCGGAGACACGTTGCGCGGTGTGGACGGCGATGCCGCTCACGTCGTCACCGCGTACCTCGACTTCTCCGGTGTGGAGTCCAGCACGGACCTCGATGCCGAGTCGACGAGCATCGGCACAGATCGCCTGAGCACAGCGCATCGCCCGAGCCGGACCGTCAAATGTAGCGAGCACCCCATCGCCCGTGGTCTTGATTTCATGGCCACGGAAGCGTCGCAGCTTCTCCCGGACCATCCTGTCGTGGCGATCAAGCAGGTCGTGCCAGCTCCGATCACCACTTTGGGCCGCTCGCCTGGTCGATCCGACAATGTCTGTGAACAGAATGGTGGCAAGCACTCGATCCGTCTCCGTCTGTCCGCGGACGCCGGTCAGAAACTCCTCGACCTCTTCCACGAGTGCATCGCTGTCGCCGGCGTAGGGGAAGTGATCACTGCCCGGTAGCTCAATCAGACGGGCATTTGAAAGGTGGTCGGCGAGGTAGCGAGTCATTTCGACCGGCAGCATGCTTCGGACCCGGTGAATCAGTAGGGTCGGCGCAGTGATGAGAGGCAAGGTGGCACGGACATCTGCTCTATACATCATCGTCAGCATGGCCCTCGCCGTAGCCGGGCTTGCGCTACGCTGACCAGCCCGTTTCCACCACGCTCGGAAGTCGGGATCGGATGCCAGGCTCGGTACCATGATCTTCACGTCGTCGACGGGCATGTCGGCCTCACCGCTTAGGTTCAGCACGGCATCGATGAAACGGTCTAGCTCCTGTTTGGGAATCCCGCAGGGGTAATCGTCGGCCCAAGCCCTGCGGGCATGGCCGTTGACGAGGACCAGCGATCCGACCCGTTCTGGGTGGCTGGCGGCGGCAACGAGTGCCGTCAGCGTGCTGCCACCCACTGCGAAGAGGGCTGCCCGCTCAGAGCCGACCGCATCAAGCACCGAGACCAGGTCATCAACGCCCTGCTCGACGCTGGCAGACGCCCCGGCGGCCAGTGGGTCGGAGAGGCCGAGCCCCCGCGGGTCGAAGCGAATGTAGCGGCTAAACGATGCGAGTCGTCGCTCGAAGCGCTCGAAGTGTGGCTCTTCGTCGCGCATGTCGATGGAGACCATGTTGCCGTAGCCCGCACACAGCAAGTCCAGCGGCCCGTCGCCGAGTATCTGGTAAGCAACGTGAACGCCGTCTCTGGTCCGGGCGTAACTTGTGTCCGGAGCTCCGATCACCGTCACAGTCTGTCTCCGACTGGTATTCACGGCGACTGCTGCCGTCAGGGCCGTGCAGGACCGCCCGCCTCTGCCGGGGTTGCGCTACCTGGGTGTACCCCGCCCGGCCAGGTCAGGCGCCTGAAGGCATCCGGGCGGGATCGCTCAGGGGTCCGATGTTTGCGGGCGGGTGGCCGGCTGGTCCGGGTGCGCTGCATCGGCACTTCCCGATCGCGCCGCCTCAATACACGCGTCGACCGGGATTACTGTTTGCGGGCGAGGTTCGCCTTGGCTGATGGCTGGCGCGGCTTCTGGTGTTGTCTGACACGCTCAGCCACGGCGCTGTGTCGTCCCACTCACTTTGGCTCGACTGCTCGGCGCCGGTTGTAGAGGCGCAGGGCCCACAAGTAGGCCACAACGGCGATGCCTACGCTCCACGCGATGGCAGCGATGGCGTGGTGGCCGACTGCGGCGTGGGTAAGCAGTCCGCGGACGGTGTCGGCGGTGGGGGTGAAGGGCTGGTACTCGGCGAACTGGCGTAGCCCCGCTGGCATGGTACTCGTGGACACGAAACCGCTGCCGAGGAAGACCAGCAAGATCAGGATCATCGGGGTGTTGCTGGCAGTCTCGACGCTCTTGGCCGCCAACCCGAGCGCGACCGCCAGCCAGATCAGCGCGAAGGCGAACAGGGCCAGCATCCCGATCGCGGCGAGCCACTCGAGCGGTCCGGCGCTTGAGTGGAACCCGAGACCGACGGCGACGCCGATAAGGATGGCGATGGCAGCGAGGGTTTGGATGAGGCTGCCGAGCACGTGCCCGGTCAGGACCGACGCGCGGGCGATGGCCATGGTGCGGAACCGGTCGATGATGCCGCTGGTCATGTCCATGGCCACCATAATCGACGTACCTTGGACAGCCGAGGCCACGGTGATCAGTAGCAACCCCGGCACCACATAGTCGAGGTAGGCGTGGCGTCCCTGGTGCGCGCCGAGGCCGGCGCCGAGCTGGCCGCCGAAGACGTAGACGAAAAGCAAGAGGAGCACGATGGGCAGGCCGACGAGCATCAGGGTCAACGATGGGTAGCGGAGTTGGTGCTTGAGGTTGCGGCGCAGCATGACCCGTGAGTCGCTGAGTGTGTAGGCGAGCGTGGTCATCTTCTTGTTGCTCCTTGCAGCGTGGAGTCCTCATCAAGCCGACCGGTGACGTGACTTCCGGTGACGGCGAGGAACACATCATCGAGATCCGGCGTGTGGATCGACAGCCCCTCGACGGTGATACGAGCCTCGTGCAACTCATCGAGCAACTCACGGAGCGAGTCCACGTTGCCGTCTGCCACCGGAACTTGGAGGACCAGTTGGTCCTGGTCGGGAGCGGCTGTCGGGATTATCGCGGCCGCCGAGAACAGCAGATCGGGATCAGCGAAGCGGAGTCGGACGTGCCCGCCAGGAATGCGGCTCTTCAACTCAGTGGGGGTTCCTTCGGCGACGATCCGGCCCTGGTCGAGCACGGCGATCTGATCGGCCAGCTGGTCCGCTTCGTCGAGATGCTGGGTGGTGAGCAGTATGGCCACGCCTGCTGAGGCGAGTTGGCGGATGATCTCCCACGTGGTTAGACGGCTGCGCGGGTCCAAGCCGGTGGTGGGCTCGTCCAGGAAGATCACGCGGGGCTCACCGACGAGCGTCATCGCCAGGTCGAGTCGCCGTCGCATCCCGCCCGAGTAGACCGACAACGGCTTGTCCGCTGCGTCGGTGAGGTCGAACCTCTCCAACAACTCGGCCACCCGCCGTTGTCCGGCTTGGCGACCGAGGTGACGAAGATCGGCCATGAGCTGCAGGTTCTCGGCCCCCGTAAGCAAGTTGTCCACCGCCGAGAACTGCCCGGTGACCCCGATGAGCGCCCGCACCCCGTCGGGGTCGGAGACCACGTCGTGTCCGGCGACTTGCATGGAGCCGGAATCGGCGGAGATCAGAGTCGAGAGGATGCGGACGATCGTGGTCTTGCCCGCCCCGTTCGGACCCAGCAGCGCGAGGATCGAGCCCTCATGCGCGGTGAGGTTCACCTTGTCGAGGACCAGATGGCTGCCGAACGACTTGCACACGTCCCTGGCCACGATCCCCGGCGTGCTGCCCAGGCCTGTCATCGCACTCTGCCTTCGCGATGGGGACCCTGGGCCTCGGGGAGCTCACCGGCGGCGCGCAGTGCTTCCCGACGCTCCTTCCACTCCTGCTCCAGCACGGGAAGCCGCTCCACCAGGAAATCGGCGAACGCGGCCCACTCCAACAAGATCGCTCGCCGTTCGGGCGGGGCGTCGGCCAGCAGGCGCAGACCTTCTCGGGCCAGCTCGCCCTGCTCCTGGTACTCGGAGAGGTCGAACCCCGTCGCCCGGGGCGAGGACATGTCTACGCACACCCGGTCCATCCGTTCGCCCGCGGCCCGGGTTCGCCGGATGAGCCCGAGGTTCTCCAGAGTGGTAACCGCCCCGGCGATGGCGCTTCGGCTTGCCAGCAGGGCGTCAGCCAGCTCGGTGATGCTCTGCTCGTGCGGGTCGCAGACCGCCAGGTATCCCAGTAAGCGGCCCACCATCGGGGCCATCCCGTACCGGCGGGCGTAGAACCGGCCGGCATGGTCGGCAAATGTGATCTCTGCATCGCTTGGCACGCCCACCACCCCTACAAATCCTCCTGCGATAACACAAATCCATGTCATCTCAGGAGGAGTGCGCAAACAAGGGGCGAAGGTCCCAAGGTGGCTTGCCCGAGCTGGGAGCCGTTGCGTGTGACCGCGCGATAACGACACCCGATCTGGGCACTTTCGCATCGCGTCGACCGCTCGAAAGTGCCGCGCCATTTGCGGGCGGGTTGCCCCCGATCCCGACTCACCCGGCACCTTCCTGAGTTTGTGGCGTCGATCCAGCTGATCAGAGCGGGATGTACCGGGAACAGGTGAAGGCGTTCGATCCGCGCTCTGAGGCGGGTGGATCCGGCCGACGGTCAGGCCGCTGGGCCCCGCCGGGGCCTCTACCGGCCCGCGTCACTTGCCGCCACCAAGGGTCTCGCAGTGGCACGTGACTTCGGGACCTTCTCCCCTGACGCGCACGTCAGGCGCGTTGTTCGATGACCATCGGTCCACGCGATGACGAGGGAGCCCAAGTAGCTGAGAGGCCGGGGAAGATCCCGGCGACCCCGAACACCTGATCCGGACAATGCCGGCGAAGGGAGACCATCGTGTGGGCCTAGGGCGTGGGCGGTCATAGCCCGGCGTGGCCCCAGCCGCCTGCCTCCCCCGAGCAGCGAGGGGTTGCGCCGCGCCAAGTGGGGCGACTCCGGGGACCTCAACCCAGGGCGGCGTGGAGCTCGTCGCGGAGTTGGGCGACGTCGTCGACGAGCTTCTCGAGAAGCTCGACGATGTGTGCGTTGGCGAAGCGCGACGTCACGGACGGGGAAGCGGGAGCCTCGGGCGACTCGCCGTATCCGGCGCTGGACATCAGCACCTGGTAGTCGAGGCCGAGCGTGGGGGCGAGGCCGGCGAGCACCGCGGGGAGAGGGGGTCCGGACCCTCCCCTGCTCGAGCTTGTGGACGTAGGCCGTGGAGCAGCCAGCAGATGCCGCGACCTCCTGGGGGGGACAGCCCCAGAGCAGTGAACACAAGCCCGGTCGACAACGCCGTGCGCGGCTAGTCCGCGTGCAGCAGGCGGCGGATGCGGTCCAGATCGCCGGCGACCTCCTCTCCCTGCTCGAGCCGCCCGTCGCGCTCGACCACCACCCACCGGCAGTCGGGTGCCTCGGGGACGACACCGGCCAGCCACGCGAGCACCCGGTCGTGCACGGGCCAGGCATGGGCGTCGAACGCCGGGGCCTCGTCGTCGGGGTCCGTGCCTCCGGCCAGATGCACGCCGGCGACGTTGCGCAGTTCCAGCGTCTCGAGCTCCTTGGCCGCGTCGAGCTGGCCGTTGTCCGCGTTGACCCGCAGGTTCTCGAGGTCGAGGAGCACCGCGCATCCGGTGCGCCCGCACAGCTCGTTGAGGAATTCGGCCGTGGACAGGTCGCCGCCGGGGTCGAGCGGGCTGGCCGGGTTCTCGAGGAGGAGGCGAGCGCCCAGTTCGTCCTGCACGCGATCCACGTTCTCGGCGACGAGCTCGAGCTGCTCCTCGATCCGCCACAAGGGAAGGAAGTGCGGCAGCAACTGCGGACCGACCCGGGAGAAGGCCAGGTGATCGCTCACGTGGTCGACCTCGGCCACCCGGGCGAGACGAGCCAGGTCGTGCACGTACTGCTGCTGGTACTGGTCGGGGCTGGACCCGATCGACATGGCCAGGCTGTGGAGCGTGACGGGGGTGGCCCGGGCGAAGCGGCGGAGGCGGTCGTCGCCCCCCGGCCCTCGGTACCAGTCGGCGATGTGCTCCCAGACGTCGATGCGGTGCAGCTCGTCGAAGAGGAGGGGGACGAGGGCGGGTCGGTAGCTGCATCCCAGGGCCGGGGACCGAGCCGAGACCGAAGCGCCGCCGGCCGCCTCGGATGGCGCCGGTGCGGCGCGGGCACGGGCACCCCCGGTCAGGGTGGGCGCCGGGGGACCATGGTGTCGATCGGCGCCCCGACCGTCGCCCTGCCCCTCCGTCGAGCGGCGCTCGCCGGCCTTGGCCGCCTTCCGGGCCAGCACCCCCGCGGCCTCCGTCACACCCACGTGATCGAGTCCGGCGAGCCACGCCGCCGCCGGCGATCGTCCGAGCCGGGCGGATGCGAAGCCGGCGGGGTCTGCGCCCCACGCAGCCAGGGCATCGGGGTCGGTGAGCAGGCAGGCGAGCGCCGCCTGCCCCTGGAGCAGGGGGTCGCGGTCGATGGGGATCGCCTAGAACGCGCCGCCGAAGCCGCCGTCGCCCGGCATCTTCTTCTTGGGGTCCGCGGTGCACGTGCCCGCCCCACACGAGGCCTCGCCCCAGTGGGGGCCCACCATGGCCCCGAAGCTGTAGCTCGCAGGCGGGTTGCTCGAGAGCACGCCCGGGTTGACCCGACCCGAGCAATACGTCAGCGCGCCCATCATGGCGCCGCCGGCGAATCCGCTGACCTCGGCGTCGTCGTGGGCCTCGTCGATCACGTCCTGGACGAGCTGGCGCTCCTCGTCCGTGAGGTCGAGGTCCTCGAGCTCGTCGACATCCGTCGTGGCGTTGCGCACGTCGGGGTCGTCGAGCTTCACCAGGGCCAGGTACACGTCGTCTGCTGCCATGGTCCACCTCCTGGGTCGTCGAGACGTTGACGCACCGGCGTCGGGCCGGTTACACGCAGCGCGGGGTCACGGTGGTGTAACCGTGCGGGCCCTCCCTCGTCGGACAAGCGTGGTAGATCGCGAGGGGAGGCAACCGTCGGACCGCGAGGCGGCCGACCGGCTCCTCGAGAAGGTCCGGACCTTCGTGGCCGAGCAGCTCGACGACCAGGAGGCCGCCCTCTTCGCCGCCCTCGTCGCCCCGGGTATCGCCGAGGCCTACATGGAGAACGAGGTAGTCGGCTTCGACTCCGAGGTGGACTGGCGTCCGGGGGCGCTGCCGGACTCGCTGACCGAGGCCGTGCGCAGCAGCGGGATCAGGGTCGAAGGGCTCGGCGAGTAGTGCTCAGGGCCGGTGTTGATCGGGGGGCGCGTCGACGTCGAGCTGGAACGGCACCACCTCCGCCCCGGCTCGGTCGATACAGACCCCACAGTCCTCGAGGTGCTTGGACGCGGCCACCTCGTCGGCGGCGTAGAGCTTCTGGAATTCCTCGCAGGCCAGCATGGGTTGCTGCACCATCAGCTGGAGCGTCAACGCGTGGCGCAGGCGCCGGCGAGCCCGATGCACGATCACCTTGGCGGCACCGGTGGACACGCCGAGGGCCGCGGCCACCTGCGCGGGCGAGAACCCGAGATGGGTGACCATGGCCACGGCCGTGGCGTCGCGCTTGGAGAGCCCGGCCACGCAACCCTGGACGTGCTCGGCCAATTCGCGCAGCTCGGCCACCGATTCGGGACCGGGCCCGCTCCAGGCGAGGACGTCGTCGTCGTCCTCGTCGAGCGTGGTCAGACGCCGGCGGGCCCGCAGCTGGTCGGTGGCGGAATGACGGGCGATGGCCAGCAACCACGGGCGGAACCGACCCGGCTCGCGCAGCTCCGGCAGGTGCTGGAGCGCCCGGGTGAAGGTGTCCTGCACCACGTCGGCCACCGAGTCGGCGTTGCTCACCTGTTGGTAGGCGACCCGGCGCACGGCGTCGACGTGCTCCCGGTAGAGCTCGGCGAAGGCGTGCGCGTCCCCGGCGCGGACGGCGAG
>DASPTT010000039.1:0-2017 GCA_035623275.1 Acidimicrobiales bacterium | reverse complement strand
CCGCAGGTACGGGTCGACCTTGGCCATCAGGTCGCCCGGGAGGAAGCCGAGCCGCTCCCCCGCCTCCACCGCAGGTCGGGTCAAGATGATGCGCGACACCTGGCGCGACTGCAAGGCGTGCACCGCCTGCGCCACCGCCAGGTACGACTTGCCCGTCCCCGCCGGTCCGATGCCGAAGGTGATGATGTTCTGCGAGATGGCGTCGACGTAGCGCTTCTGCCCGGCCGTGTTGGGGCGCACCGTCTTGCCACCGGCGGCGCGCACCACCTCCGAGCGGAACACCTCGCTGGGGCGGATGTCCTCCCGCACCATGTCGATGGTGCGGGCCACCGTGGACGAGTCGAGGTGCCGGCCGGACTGGACCAGGAGGACGAGCTCGTCGAAGAGCCGCGCCACCAGCTCGGCCGCCGGCCCCTCGGCCGAGATCCGGTTCCCCTGCACCACGATCTGCTCGTCGGGGAAGGCCTGCTCGATCTGGCGCAGGTGCTCGTCGCGCGTTCCGAGCAGCCCGGCCATCAGGTGGTTGCCCGGGACGAAGCACTCGGCGCGCAGGGTCGTGGTCATGGGACGGTCATGGGATGTCACGTGATGGCGAGGTGCCCCTTGAGCGGCCGGCCGCCCAGCACGTGGAGGTGGAGGTGGAGGACCGAGTTCATGGCGTCGGGCCCGATGTTGAAGACGAGCCGGTAGCCCCGGTCGGGCGAGGCCAGGCCGGCGGCGTCCGCCACGGCACGGGCCGTCACCAGCATGTCGGCCAGCACCGGTCCGTCCTCGGCCGTCACGGTCGAGGCGTCCGCGATGTGGCGGCGCGGCACCACGAGGACGTGCAGCGGCGCAGCGGGGTTGATGTCCCTGAAGGCGACCGTCGTCGGCGTCTCGTGGACGGTCTCGGAGGGCAGCTCGCCCGCCACGATCTTGCAGAAGATGCAGTCGGCAGGATCGGTCATGCCCGGGTGTCGCCACCCCTCAGCTCACGCCAGCTCACCCGCTCGAATGTACCGGTCTGCGGGTCGGTTCGGTGACCATCGGGGTGGCGGGCCCCGCCGCGGTGGCCGCTCATCCTCGGCCCGTCCCGTTGCCGGCGGCGGCCACGGTCCCCGTGCGCAGGGACACCAGCAGCGCCGCCGCGGTCACGGCGGGCGTCTCGGCCCGCAGCACGCTCAGGCCGAAGCCCACCGTGGGCAGCCCCGAAGCCAGCTCGGCCTCGCTCCACCCGCCCTCGGGGCCGACGGCGACCACCCGCTGCGCCAGCGTCGGCCGGTCGCCGCTCAGCTGGGCCAGCACCACCTCGCCCGGTCCGCCCAGGGTGGGCAAGTCGGCGAAGGGCGCCGTCTCGCGCACCTCGGGCAGCCAGACCCGCCGGCTCTGGGCTGCCGCCTCGCGAGCCACTCGGCGCAACCGCTCGACCGTGGCCTGGCCGCGGACGCCGGTCCAGCGGACGACGCTGCGCTCGGTGCGCAACGGCACGATGCGGTCGATGCCCAGCTCGGTCAGCTTCTGGACGACCCATTCGGACCGCTCGCCCTTGACCGGCGCGAAGGCCACGGTGAGCGCCGGCTCCGGGCGCGGCTCGAACTGCACGGTCCCGTCCGCCCCGGGACCCTCCGCGCCCGGCCCCGGGCCCGCACCCGTGCCCAACGGCGTCAGGGAACCGTCCCCCTGCCACCGCGAGCGCACCCAGTGGCCCCGCCCGTCGCAGGCGATCACCTCCTCGCCGCGGCGCAGGCGCAGCACCCGTCCGAGGTGGTGCGCGTCCTCCTCGCCGAGCAGAGGGCGTGCCGGGTCGTTGACGAAGACCTGGGCCGCCGCCACCGCCCGCACCGAGATGCCGGCGTCGCTGCGGCCGGCGCTAGCCAAAGGCCGAGCGCAGCCGCGAGAACACGCCGTCGTGACCCCCGGCGCCCGGTGGAATGACCTCCTCGCCGCGCGCGGCGGCGAACTGGCGCAGCAGCTGGTCCTGCTCGGGCGTCAGGTTGGTCGGGGTGGCCACCAGCACGTGCACGAACAGGTCGCCCCG
>DASPTT010000038.1:0-2517 GCA_035623275.1 Acidimicrobiales bacterium | reverse complement strand
GCTTCGGGACTCCGGCGTGATCAGTGATGCCGAGTTCGACGAAAAGAAGCACGAGCTCCTCAGTCGGATCTAGCGGATCACCCCTTCGACACCGGTTGGAGTGGAATTTGGCACCGTCGGCCGAGCAAGGCACGGTGCCGGTTCGCTGACCCTCGACCGATAGGTGATTGGACGGTCGGCTCGGCGGCTCGCCCGACCGGTATAACGCCGCCGGCGATCCAGGGCGGTTCGGACTCTCTGACCTGGCCTGGCCGTGTATCCCAGGGGGCGAAGGAACCGGCAGTTGCTCGGTTAGAGAGCCGGTGGCTAACTCGGAGGCGAGTTGGGCTGCGGGACGGGATCGAGCGGGGTGCTGGCGCAAGACGACTTTTAGGCCGGCCGAAACGGCTTGCCAGCTGGCCCCACCGTTTGCCCCAACAAGGAATAGCCTGGTCCCTGTGGCCCGCCGCGAGCTCGACGCCTTCGACCGGGAACTCGTCCTTGAGGGTACCCAAGCCGCATGGTTCCGGGCTCAGGAGCTCCGGGATCGAGCCGAGGCGGCCATCCGCTGATCGTGCGAGACCATCGCCCGGACACAGGCGAGCGTGAGTCGACGTCTTGAGCTGGTGCGGCGCTTTGGTGCTCACGAGGGCTGAACCGGTGTTTCTGGATGACAACTCGGACGGACGGGCCCGAATCACGCACACACGCCGAGACGAGGAGAAACACCATGCCCAAGTACCTCATCCAAGCCACCTACACCCTCGATGGGATCAAGGCGGTCAAGGCGAACGGAGGCTCGGCCCGACGCGCCGCCATCGACGACGCGATGCGGAGCTTCGGCGGGATGTTGGAGTCGTTTTACTTCGCCCTTGGTGACGCCGATGTCTACGCCATCGCCGACTTCCCTGGGATCATTGACGCCGCGGCGATGAGCCTGGCCGTGTGTGCCGCCGGCGGAGCGCGGACCAAGACCGTGGTGTTGCTTACGCCCGAGGAGATCGACCTCGCCGCCCAGCGGGAGGTCGGCTACCAGCCTCCCGAAGCCTCCTGAAGTCCCGGATGCCAGGGGGTTCCGCCATCCTCCCATGTCGCGGTGACCCCTGCGCTCCGCTGACCGTGGACCCTCCCCTTGCCCCGCCGCCCGTGCCGTGGCGCCATGGTGATGTGGCCGATGCCGAGGTGCTCGGGGACGGCGGTGCACCAGATGCCCACGAGCATCGACGCCACGCGGTGTCGGCTCATCGCGGTGACGTAGCGCGGGCGCTGGAACACTTCCGAAATGCGGCCTCGATCATGGACGCCGTCATGGCGGGTGACGCCACTCGACCGGTCGGGGACAGGGCTGCCTGCCACCGGATTGTCGAGGCGAGCCAGGCCATTCACCGAGCGGTACTTGCGGCGACGGAGTGCCTGGAAGAGCCGCACTAGAGCCCTTTCTGTCCCTGGGCCGGACTCGTTGAGCCCGCTGGCTCCAGCCGTCAAGTGGGTTCCCGGCCGGCCTGGGGATCCTGCTCAAGGTCCGGCAACCGGAATCCGATAGTCCCCTGAAGGCTGATGAAGAACGATCTCTGGATTGACGAGGCATCCGGGCAGCGATGGGATCTCGCCCTCGACCTCATTGACGATGGTCGCGGGGCCGTCCTCTTCGGGGGTGCTCTCCGCTTCGTCCGACACGTGGGTTGGCCCGGAGCGGATGGGTTGATTCACGTCGGGGTGATCACTCCCGACATCTCCGCTCCAGCCCACGTGGCCCAGGCGGCCGTGGACTCGGCCCGTGAACTCGTCACGGGGCTGATCCACACGGATCATCGACTCGCCGACCTGATCGCTCTCCACGGAGTGATCTGGGAACTCGTTGGCGACGAGGGTCTGGCGGTTTGGCGGATTGCACCAATCGACCAGGACGGGCGAATCCTCTGGCCGTTTGAGGTGCATTCGTAGCTATCCGGGATGGGTCACCCACTCATCACGCGCTTGCTGACGCGATCCGGGGGCAGTTCGTTCGGCGCCTGTGGAGGTCCGGCCCTCAAGGTCCGGGTACTTCTGGTCCAAAGTCCCGCCTGTCGACCTCGGCCGTTCGTGGGCCTTGCAAGCGGGCACGGCCAACGACATCGGCATCGGAGCCGATGGCAGCGTGTGGATCATCGGGACCAATGCAACGGTCGATGGTTACGGCATCTACCGATGGAACGGCGCGAACTGGTATCCCGTTGATGGAGGGGCGGTGAACGTGTCGGTCGACCAACACGGATATCCGTGGGTGACGAACGATCTCGGGAGCATCCTCCAGCGCAGCTAGCTGACGCGACCTGACTAGTGACCTGAGTCATAAATTTCTATTGGGTGGGAATTTCCTCCCACCAGCGCGCGTTCCCGTCGTCGTCAGCGACGATAGGAGGCGCGATGCGCGGAACACCGATGCCCGAGTTGGTGCTCGACGACGACGAGCGGGAGTTGCTCGAGCGCTGGGCCCGGCGACGTAAGAGCGCCCAGGATCTGGCGCTGCGGTGCCGGATCGTGCTGCTGTGCGCCGAC